>JAUNSB010000129.1:0-9725 GCA_030539375.1 Prevotella sp. | reverse complement strand
GCATTATGAATTATGCATTATGAATTGTTTGGGGTGCGGAATCTTGTCTGTGAGCATCTTTACAATCCACGCAATCATCACAGCCACAATGACATACTGAAGTAAACCGCTGTAGATGTCGCCGCGGCGGGAGATGCCGATAAACAGCTTGCGGGCTATGGGATGGGTGACAAACAGTGCTGAGGAAATGCCGCCCAGCCATACTGCATAGCGCAGCACGCCGGCAGGCAGAAGTTTTACGAACGCAATGGAGGCGATGCACACGAATATCGGAACCAGATACCATGAGACATAGAACATGCTGAAAGCGAAAATGAGCGGCAGCGATACGAGAAGTGTCATCACCCAAAAGGAATAACTTTCAGTATGCCGCTGCAGTCTGTTCAGATTAGCGCGTGCCAGCAGCAGTCCAGCACCAAATGGCAGCAGGCTGCCGAAGAGGTTGTAGCGTGTCCATTCAAGGTCAAGGCTGTCGGGTTCCTTGGGAAGCTGCACGGCAAAAGCCACAACGATTGCTGCCACAACTACCGACCAGTGGCGGAAACGGTGGAACACAACAATGTAGGCAACATAGAGCTGCATCATTATGCCGAAAAACCAGAATGGTCCGGGATGTATTGTGTGGTCGGGATCGGGCACAAAGTTCACAACCATGAGCAGATGCTCAACAATTACAGAGAATGTATAGTTATGCGCCCCGGGCGTCATGCGGTCAACGGCGATGTACGCCGCAAAACCTATAATCATGATGCGCAGCAGCTTCAGGTAGTTGTAGAGGAGGAAGTTTATAGTGTTTAGTGTTGAGTGTTGAGTGTTCAATGTTGAGTTCTCATACTTCATCACCAGCCCCCAGCCGCTGAGAAACAGGAACACGGGCACGCCGTAATGCCCGAAGAACGATATGAGCTGAACAGGCAGATACAGATCAATGTTTCTCAGTGCCTCGAACAGCCCGTCGGCTCTATCGATGCGGAAACGGAACTCATTCTCCTTCACGATAGGACCGTTGATCCAGTGGCAGAAGTTATGTAGCATTATCGCAAGGATGGCGATGCCGCGCATGGCGGAACACTCAGTCCTACTTAACAATTTTGAAGTCTCTGTCATAGTTTGGTTCTTTTGATGGTTTCAGTGTGTTGTAGTCCACTGTGTTCTTTATCACCCGTGGACGTTGTTCGTCATAGTCTTCGCTCAGCGGATTGGCGGCTGGACGGCTCCACGGACAGTCGATGCCTGCAAGATAGAGCAAGAGCTGCGAAATGTTGTCGGTCATAAACGGCTTGTCTTTCGCCTGCCTTATCAGCCTGAATATCTCGGGATGCGCCTTTACGTATTTCTTTGAACACCATATCCAAAAAGGTATGTGAAATTCCTCCTGGGCAAGGTCGTAGGTCACTTGTGCAGAATGGTTGCGGCCCAATATCGGTTTATCATTGAGATAGCACTCCTCGCCGTGGTCGGGCATATATATTACGATGGCATCGCGGTCTTTGAAACGCTCAGTCACCTGATGTACGATAGAGTCGTTGTATGCCGTGGCGTTGTCGTAGTCAGCCTGAATGAAACGATGACGCTTGGAGAGTTTGTCGGTATATTCCTTGTAGCGGAACTTACGGCGGGTTTTCAGAGGATAACGCTCGCCATACAGAGTGTGCTGCCCCTTGAGATGAAGGATGGTGAGCGTGCCGCGCCCCTCAGCTTCAATCTTGTCGTGAGTTTTTGCCACCAGACTGTCGTAGTCGGCAAGTACTCCGTCGTCGAAGCGGTGAAGACTGGCGTTGCGTATGTCAAACTGTGCAGCAGACAGCTTGGGATTGTTAAGGAAAAAGCCTCCGCTGAAGTCGTAGACCTGCTCACCTGCCTGCGGCAAGAACTGGTTGGTGATGAACGCCACCTGATAGCCTGCCTTGCGGAACAGCTCAGGGAACAGCGGATAGTCGCACCACTCACCTTTGTCGCCCACGGCATAGAGCGAGAGGATATGCTTGAACACAAAGCTTGTGAGATTCCATGGCGACACCACATCGGAGAACGGGATGAGCCGTCCCTGTTTTGCCAGTTTCACCTGCAGCGGCGTGGTCGCCTTGTCGTAGCCGTAAAGCTGAAAATGCCTGCGGTTGCAGCTCTCACCGATTATCAGCACAATGTTTGGACTTCGGAACGAGCAACTGTCAACTTTTACATCGTTGATGCCGCTGATGAGCCTTTCCACCTGCACCGAGGCAAGTTCGTTGCTGTAGATGCTGAAGACAAGCCGCTGTGGAGCACTGTATAGCTGTGCCTTGTCACGTCTGGTCAGCTCATGTTCCACCTCTCCAATGGTGTCACGTGTGAACAGGCGGTGCATGGCGGTCTTATTTGCCATCATCGGCTCGAAGTTGGCAACAATGTAATATATAATCATCAGAGCACCAAACACACGGCATGCTCCGCCGTAAATCTTTAGCGCAAAGGCGTGTTTGTCGGCAAAGGCAGATAACTTTTTCCTTACTGTCTTTGTCCATTTGAAGCTATGATGGCGCTTCAGCACGTTCCACAGAATGTGCAGCAAGGCAACGAGGAGCGTCAGCCCCACGGGTGACATAAGCACATCGGCAGAGAGATAGGATTCAAAAAACTCCGTAGCCTCGCTGGTGTTGGTCTCACTGAGCAGAAGCAACATTGTGGGAGAGATAGTGGAGTCGAACTTCACAAAACAAAACATGTCGACAATCACTATCGGATAGATTATGAGATAGAGCATCGCCCGCAGCCACGGTCTTGCCTTCTTGGGCAGCAGCGTAAGGATTACACATATTATATATAGGTCGGTGAAAATCTCCACACCGGCATAAGTGTATGGCTTGTATCCCTTGATGTCTGGAATCTCAAGCTGACTGCATATATATAATAAGGTGAAAAGAAACACCATGAAAGCCCCGTTACGCTCAACGGGCTTTGTTATCAGGCTTAGTGCCTTGTAGGCTGTTATCTGAATCTTCAAAAATCTTTTGTTCATAGTTCTCCGTGTTTCAGAGTCTTTCCCGGCTCTCTTCCAGCATCTTTGCCACTACGGGCGGCACAAGCTGTGAATAATCCTCGCCCGCTGACATCCTGCGCCTTATCTCTGTGCTGCTGATATCAATAAACGGCGTGTCGGCAAGCGTCACCGTAGGCGGCAGCGCGGCTTTGTCTACAGGATAGCCGGGACGTGGATAGATAATGATTCTATAATGGCGGATGATGTCGCCGGCACGGTGCCATCTGCTGAAATCCAGCCAGTTGTCGCTGCCTATGATGAGAGCAAACTCACGGTCGCGCCACTCACGGCTCATATTCTGCAGAGTAACCCACATGTAAGACGGCTTTGGCAGGTGCATCTCGTAGTCACAGGCTTTAAGCCCGTCCTCATTCTCCAACGCCTTGCGCGCCATGTCCATGCGGAAGTCGTCGGGCATCAGTCCCTCCTGCCGCTTCAAAGGATTCTGCGGCGACACAACAAACCATATCTCGTCAAGTCCCGTCACCTTCAGAAGATGGCGCCCCAACGCAATATGGGCGTTGTGAATGGGATTGAAAGAGCCTCCGAACACCCCTGTCATCATAAGCCCAAAAACTCGCTGATGGTTTTCAAGGTTTCCTGTTCCGCCTTTTCCAGATTGTCGTTTACAATCACCTTGTCGAATTTGTCGGCAAAGCCAATCTCAAACTCAGCCCTTGCAATGCGCTGGTCGATGACTTCAGGGGCATCAGTGTTTCTGCCTTCAAGACGACGGCGCAGCTCGTCAACCGACGGTGGCATGATGAAAATGCTCAGGGCACGGTCACCATAATAGTTCTTTATGTTGCAGCCACCCTTCACGTCAACGTCGAACACAACGTTCTGCCCAGCCTCACTCTGCCGCTCAACCTGACTTTTCAGCGTTCCGTAGAAACGGTCGGTGTAGACCTCCTCGTACTCCAGAAACTCATTGTTGGCAATACGCTCACGAAATTCCTCGGGGCTTAGGAAGAAGTATTCCACTCCGTGCTGCTCGGTGCCGCGTGGCTGCCGGCTGGTGCACGATATGGAAAAAGCCATGGCAAGCTCCTTGTGGTTTTCCATCAGCCAGTTGATGATTGTGCTCTTGCCTGTTCCGCTTGGTGCGGAGAATATTATCAGTTTGCCCATTTCGTTGTTGTTTGTTTTTATGAGAGTTAAAGCGCGTTCAGCACCTGTTCCTTAATTTGCTCCAGCTCGTCCTTCATCTTCACCACGATGTTCTGCATCTCAGCCTGGTTGCTCTTCGACCCCGTAGTGTTGATCTCACGTCCCATTTCCTGAGCGATGAAACCAAGCTTCTTGCCCTGTCCGCGTGAATCTTCCTCCATTGTCTCGCGGAAATATTTCAGATGATTGGCAAGACGCTGCTTCTCTTCGCTGATGTCGAGCTTCTCAATGTAGTAAATCAACTCCTGCTCCAGGCGGTTCTTGTCGTATTCCACCTCTGGAATGCTCTTAAGTCCTTCGGTTATTCTTGCACGTATTTTCTCCACACGGCTTTTCTCGTAGGGCTCTATTTCGTTCATCAGAGCGGCTATATTGTCAATCTTCTCCTCAAATTTCTTTTGCAAAGCCTTGCCTTCCTGGATACGGTATTCTATGAGGGCGCGAAGTGCAAGCTCCACACCGCGTTTCACCTCATTCCATTCCTCATCAGTGAGTTTTTCAACTTCCACCTTACTCATCACATCGGGCATACGCAGTAATGAGCAGAAAATGTCTTCAGGTACGGGAATACCTGTCTCTTGTGAAATTGTCTGTATCTGTTTGTAATAACTGTTTATCAATTTGCCATTTATGGGCAGCGCCTCGTCGGCAGCATCTTTCTCAACCCAGATGCAGAAGTCCACCTTCCCACGCTCAAGTGCGGCGGCTATCATCTGCCGTATCTCCATCTCTTTTTCTCTGTAAAGCGGAGCGATTCGTGTTTGTAGATCGAGAGCCTTACTGTTCAGACTTTTAACTTCAACGTTTATTTTTTTACCTTCAAATTCCACTACGGCTCTGCCGTAGCCTGTCATAGATTGTATCATAATTGTTGTTTGTTTAAATATTATGCAAAGGTAGTGCTTTATTTTTAATGTTGCAAAACTTTTTTGCGGAATTTTGTTGTTGCACACTGTTTTCTTGTTAAATTCTTATAATAAGATGTGTAATATGGATAAAAATTAGTAACTTTGCACATTGATTTTACCAAATGTTGAATATTTATGTCATGTATATTACATATAGAAACCAGCACTAATGTCTGTTCTGTGGCGGTAAGCCAGGATGGTGAGTGCATTTTTGATAAAGAGGATTTCAGCGGTCCCAATCATGCAGAGCGTCTTGGTGAATATGTGGACGAAGCTCTGTCTTTTGCCGACAGTCATGCCATTCCTGTGGATGCCGTGGCGGTGAGCAGTGGTCCCGGCAGTTATACAGGATTACGTATTGGTGTTTCAATGGCAAAGGGAATATGTTATGGAAGAAACATACCTCTGCTCAGTGTACCTACATTAGAACTGCTGTCAGTACCCGTATTGCTCGGGCATGACGAGATAGAGGACGATGCGCTTATCTGCCCAATGCTTGACGCACGCCGTATGGAGGTATATGCCGCTGTGTACAATAGGGCGCTTCAGCCAGTGAGACCCATTCAAGCTGATGTGGTTGACGCTGACACATACAAGGAATGGCTCGACAGACATCCTGTGTATTTCTTTGGCAATGGGGCGGCAAAGTGTATGGAGACCATCAATCACCCTAATGCTCATTTTATTAAAGACATAGTGCCGCTTGCCAAGTGGATGTTCCCTCTGGCAGAGAAGAAGATGGCAAAAGGTGAAACCGAGGATGTGGCATACTTCGTACCCTTCTATCTCAAGGATTTTGTGGCAAAGATGCCTTCAAAGATGCTTTAAATTAAAAGTGAATAACAACTGTTTGAACGAAAATAAATACATGAATCAACAAGGACTTGACTATAACACGGAACGTCCGGCAATGATTATGCCGGAATATGGCCGTGAGATACAAAAAATGGTCGACCATGCTGTGACACTGCCCACGAAAGAAGAGCGTCAATGTTGCGCCGAGACCATAGTAAAGCTGATGATTGCAAAATCCATTCAGCCGGTGAATGATGAAAACTCGCGGCAGGCTATATGGGATCATCTCTATATTATGAGCAATCAGCAGCTCGATATTGACTGGCCATACGATGTGTCGAATGCAGAAAAGATAACAGGCAAGCCGCAACCTATAGCTATGGTGCCACACAATGAGCATGTAAGGGTGCGCCATTACGGACATTTGGTGGAGAAACTGTTTGAGAAACTGAAGACCATGCCCGAAGGTGAGGAACTTGACGAGCTTATCCGTCTCACCGCCCATCAGATGAAGCGCAACCTGATGTTGTGGGGACACGGTTCGGCTGAGGACGACCGTGTATTTTCCGACATGAGGACATATACTGATGGCAGAATTATCATTGACAGCAGCAACTTTAAGTTTGATCCCATCATCATATCTCCAGAAGAAGCTGCCGGCAACAGAAAGAAAAGGAAAAAATAATCGTTTATAACTTCTTTATAAATTACTATGTCTGCATTCGTCATTGAAGGAGGGCATCCGCTGAGCGGAACCATCACGCCACAAGGAGCAAAGAACGAGGCTCTTGAAGTTATTTGTGCCACACTGCTTACTCCTGAGGAAGTTGTAATACGGAATATTCCCGACATTCTCGATGTGAACAACCTCATACGGCTGTTGAAAGACATTGGCGTGAAGGTGCGCAGACTGTCGGACAACGACTATTCGTTTCAGGCAGACGATATAAACCTCGACTACCTTGAAAGCGATGAATTTGTCAAGAAGTGCGCCGCACTGCGTGGCAGCGTGCTTATGATTGGTCCGCTGCTTGCACGCTTCGGCAAGGCTGTAATCACAAAGCCCGGTGGCGACAAGATTGGCCGCCGCCGTCTTGACACCCATTTCCTCGGATTCAAATATCTCGGTGCAGACTTCCATCATGTCGATAACCGCAACGTCTACGAAATTGCAGCAAATGAACTGAAAGGCTGTTATATGCTGCTTGACGAGGCTTCGGTGACGGGTACTGCCAACATCATCATGGCAGCAGTATTTGCCAAGGGCACCACAACCATCTATAATGCAGCGTGCGAGCCTTATCTGCAGCAGCTGTGCCACATGCTCAATGCCATGGGAGCGCAGATAAGCGGAATAGCAAGCAATCTGCTCACAATCGTTGGCGTGGACAGCCTTCACGGCACGGAGCACCGCCTTCTGCCCGATATGATTGAGGTAGGGTCGTTCATAGGCATGGCAGCAATGGTAGGCAATGGCATCCGCATAAAAGATGTGTCGCTGCGCAATCTTGGAATCATCCCTGATGCCTTCCGCCGTCTTGGAATCACAATCAATGAAGAGGGCGACGACCTTGTGATACCGCAGCAGGAGCATTATCAGATAGACTCTTTCATCGACGGCACTATCATGACTCTTGCCGATGCGCCGTGGCCGGGACTCACTCCCGACCTGCTCTCGGTGCTCATTGTCGTTGCCACGCAGGCTCAGGGCAGTGTGCTCTTCCATCAGAAGATGTTTGAGAGCCGCCTGTTCTTTGTTGACAAACTCATCGACATGGGTGCACAGATAATACTATGCGACCCTCATCGTGCAGTGGTCGTAGGGCACGACCGCCGTGTGCGTCTTCGTGCAGGCAGGATGGCAAGTCCTGATATCCGTGCCGGCATAGCCCTACTGATAGCTGCCATGAGTGCAAAAGGCACCAGCCGCATTGACAACATCGAGCAGATTGACCGTGGCTATGAAAACATTGAGGAGCGCCTGCGGATGCTGGGCGCAAGGATTCAGCGCGTGAATTGAGATATCCGGGATAAAACAAATGAAGCTATGATAAAGCAGGAAGAGGTATTCAAGATAGGTCGCTTGGGCAAGCCGCATGGAGTGAAGGGCGAAATCAACATCCAGACCATTGACGACACGCTTTACGACATTGAAGCGGAGTATGTGGTGCTGATGATCGACGGCATACTCGTACCGTTCTTTTTCGAGGAATACCGCTGGAAGAATGATGAGACGGTGCTCGCCAAGTTCTGCGACATCGATACTCAGGAGCGTGCCTCGGAGCTTACCGGCTGTGAGGTGTATTTTCCAAGGAGCATAGCAGAAAGCAACAGCGGAGAGAATCACGATAGCGTTTCGTGGGCGCAGATTGTTGGCTATACCCTCCGTGACTATATATATAATAAGGTGGTGGGCAGGATTGCCTCGGTGGACGACCAGACCATCAACCTGCTGTTTGAACTTGAGGACGGCAGACTTATTCCCGCCAACGAAGAACTTATAACCAACATAGACGCTAAGCAGAGAGAGATAACCATGGAGATACCCGAAGGACTGCTGGAGCTTGACTGACAGGCAGTGCAAGGGGAAATCAATATAAAACAAAAAGAATGATGACTAAAAGACAAATAGCCATACTCGGATCCACTGGCAGCATAGGCACGCAAGCCCTGCAGGTGATTGAGGAGCACAGCGACTTATATGAAGTTTATGCGCTCGTTGCGGGCAACAGGGCAGAGCTGCTTGCCGAACAGGCGCGGAAGTTCACCCCCGCAGCTGTGGTGATTGGCAATGAGGATAAATACGAACTGCTGCAGTCGTTGCTTGCCGACCGTCCCGACATAAAAGTGTATTGCGGAGCCAAGGCAATAGACGAGATTGTTGAGGCAGAGCCGGTGAACATGGTGCTCACGGCAATGGTGGGCTTTGCTGGACTATCGCCCACCATACATGCCATCAAGGCACGCAAGACCATCTGCCTTGCCAACAAGGAGACGCTTGTGGTGGCTGGCGAGCTGATATGCCAGTTGGCGGCACAGTATCATGTGTCGATACTTCCCGTAGACAGCGAGCATTCGGCAATATTCCAAAGCATTGTGGGCGAAGGCGACAACGCCATAGAGAAGATACTGCTCACAGCCAGCGGAGGTCCGTTCCGCAAGTTCACGATGGAACAGCTTGCAACGGTGACAAAAGCTGACGCCCTGCGACATCCCACATGGGAGATGGGAGCAAAGATAACCATCGACAGTGCCTCGATGATGAACAAGGGCTTTGAGGTGATTGAGGCAAAATGGCTTTTCGGCGTGGAGCCTGATAAGATACAGGTGCTGGTGCATCCGCAGAGCATCGTCCACAGTGCCGTGCAATTTGCCGACGGAGCAGTGAAGGCACAGCTCGGCGTACCCGACATGCGCCTGCCCATACAGTATGCCTTCTCGTTCCCCAAGCGCCTGCCACTGTCGTCGGCACGCCTCGACCTGTTCAAGCAGCCGCTTGAGTTCTTCGAGCCCGACCTCGAAAAGTTTCATTGTCTGGCACTGGCGTTTGAGTCGCTGCGCCGCGGAGGAAACATGCCCTGCATAGTGAATGCAGCCAACGAGATTGTAAACCGGGCTTTCCTTGAAGATCGTTGCGGATTCCTGCAGATGGGCGAGATAATAGAGAAGACTATGGAAAAGTGCGCCTTCGACGCCAACCCGAGCTACGACACCTACGTCGCCACCGACCTCGAGGCGCGCCGCATCGCAAAGGAGCTTTTAGGGTAAAAAGAACTTAGCCGCCAAGTGTCAGAGGACTTCCCCCGCAGGTATTGAAGGACTTCCCCCGCAAG
>JAUNSB010000177.1:0-1815 GCA_030539375.1 Prevotella sp. | reverse complement strand
TTTATGCCATAAATTACACAAAAGAGGGCATGTCACAGGTTTATGACACACCCCCATTATTTTAACACATCGCACGATAAAAAGCAAAATAGTGTCGTTTACTGACAAAATAATGTGCACCGCCTTGCGTATAAAACACTATCTTTGCAGCAGAATTTAAAGCTAACAATTATATTAAATCAAAAAAACGAAAAGGTATGAAGAAAATTTTTACTCTTATTGCAGCTATGATGCTGTTTGTTGGGGGGGCACCCCTTAATGCACAGAACGAAGTTGACATTCCGCTTGACAATTGGGGATGGGGATTTAACTGTGAATCTTCTTTTGCTGATGGAGTCTTAACAGGAACCCTTACTGGCGGCTATGGGGCTGTATCCACAGGTTGGAATGATGGCGTAGACTGGAGTGCTTATAATAAACTTACGGTTGTTATCGAAAGTTATAGTAATGATTGGGGAAAGGTGTACTTTAGTGATGTAAATGGTAAAAGTGTTGCTGAGGTGTCTTTTTCTACAATAACAAAATCAACAGCTGTTAATCTTGTTTTTGATGGCGTTTCGGCGGAATCTCTAAAAGCGGTAAAGCAGCTGGCTGTTCAGGGTAAGGCAACAGGTGATGTTATAAAAATAAGCCGAGTGTATCTTACCGAGGCAGTCGCCTATGAAACTGAAGGCAAGGAAATAGCATTTGATGAGTGGGGAAATATCCTTGCAAGTGAGTTTGAAGGATATTCTGATAATGCAAAAGTTGTGTTTACATATATTACAACAGGTGAGCTGACAAACGCTGAAGGTTCTTCTATTGTTGGATGGGGCACAGGCTCTATAACAAGCATCGACGGTACAGTAAAGGTAGCAGATGTACCAGTAAAGGATTTGGGCGATAATGAGATTTCTTTCTTGCTCTCTGACTTGAAGGAGGCTTTAGCAGCAGGTCCAAGTCAGTATGGGCAGTATGGCTTGAACTGGAATATGTATCCACAAGGAAATTCTACCTCAACACGTAAGAGTGTAATAATTTATAAATCCCTTGCTAATCCTGATGTGCCGGAGCCATCTGTTGCCATCTGGGAAGGAAATGCTGATTTTGGAATTGACTGGGCTTGGGATAATACAATCGGTTTGGCTGGCTCAGCTTTCTCTAAAGTTAAGAGTGGTGAGTCACTTGTATTTGAAATTAAGACCAATGCAGATGCCGATAAGTCTGAATTGAAGATTCTTTTTGGACAGTGGGGAAATCAGGAGCATCGCTTCCCATCTGCTTTAGCCGGTGTGGCAAAAGAAGAGTATGATACATTTGGTATTGAGGCAGGCTCTACAACTTATGTATTGCCTCTTACCGATGAGGATATTGCAACACTGAAATCTGAAGGATTGCGCATTTCTGGTTTCAATATGACTGTTACTAAGATAACTTCTTCAGTTGTAGATGGCATCAACGCCATTGAAGCAGCAAAGCCTGTACAGAATAACATGATGTACAATCTCGCTGGTCAGAAGGTTGGTGCAGGTTACAAGGGCATTGTAATCAAGAACGGCAAGAAGGTTATTGTGAAATAACGAGATAGTTCACGTTAATTTAATGATAAAATCTCCATTCACGGGTTTTCTGTGGATGGAGATTTTTTATTTCCTCTTCTATACATGTTGTCGCTCAGCTTATATAATAAATAATGTGTACATCATATTCTCGCTGATATAAATCAATAGTGCTATAAAAAGTTGCATAAAAACTAAAATTTTTCCTCGAAATATTTTGTGGTTTGGAAAAAAGTGCGTACCTTTGCACTCGCTTTTGAGAAATACCTCAGCAATG
>JAUNSB010000128.1:0-10302 GCA_030539375.1 Prevotella sp. | reverse complement strand
CTGCCGGTGATGTTCCTGGTGTGCGACAGCATGAAATCCTGTCCGCCGGCCATCGTGGTGCTTGCCTTCACCAGTTCCTTCACGCTGCTGCCCAGCACTTCCTTCACCCGCCTGTTGTTTTCCTCCGCCACGATGCCCTCGTTCCAGTCTATGGTTATGAGCGCGTCATCATGCGGGGTCTCCGGCATCCGCTCCTTCGGGATAAAAGGCAACAGGAGTGCCGTCACTATCATACTTCCCATAAACACGCACGCCATGCTCTTGGGATGGCGCAGCGTGTAGCGCATGCCCTTCTCGTAGAGTGCCGTCATGCGTATGTTGATTTTGTTAACTCTCGGACGGCATTCCCTGCACAGCGCCAGATGATAGACGGGCACTACGAGCGTTGCCACGGCAAGCGAGCAGAACAGGGCTATGGTTATGCCCATTGCCTGGTCGAAGAACAGCGCCCCGGCAGTGCCGCTCAGGAATATCAGCGGTATGAACACCGAACAGGTGGTGAGCACCGACGACAGCATCGGCATGACCACCTCTTTCACTGCCGCGCTGATGGTGCGCTCGTTGCATGTGCCTTTCTGAAGTATGTTGTCTATCACGATGATGGCGTTGTCCACAATCATTCCCACGCCGAGGATAAGCCCCGACAGGGATATGATGTTGAGCGAGATGCCCATGAGATAGAAGCACAGCAGGGTGAGAATGAGCGACAGCGGAATTGATATTGCCACGAGCAGCGGCAGCCTCCGCCCCCCGATGAACACAAACAGCACCACGCTTGCCATGACGATGCCCAGCACGAGGTTCCACTCCAGGTTGTTCATGCTGTAGGACAGCAGCCGGGTCTGGTCGCGCGTCACGGCAAAGTGCAGGTCGGGATAGTCGCCTGCAAGCTGCGCCATGAGAGTGTCCACACTCTGCTGCAGGTCGCTCATCTGCGCGTCGCTCTGCTTTATCACCGCCATCGTTATGGCATCTTTTCCGTCTGACGACACCACGCCCTTGCGCACTGCCGCCGTCTCCTCCACCTTGCAGATGTCCTTCAGCTGCAGCAGCCGACCATTGTGGCGCAGGTAGATGTTCTCTATATCATGTACGGAAAGTATCTGCGAGTCGAAATGTATGTTGTATCTTGATATTCCGTCGCGCACGCTCAGCGCCTCCAGCACTATGTTGTTGTCGCTGATTGCCTTTTCTATCTCGGCATTGGTTATGCCCGACAGTCCGGCACAAGCCTCGTCGGGGCGTATCGTTATCTGCGTGCCCGTCAGCCCGCTGTAGTCCACCATTGCCACTTCGGGCAACTGCTCCAGACGCTTGCTTATCACGTTGCTCACCAGGCGCGACGTCTGTTCGGGCTTGCCCCCGGTCACGTCTACATAGAAGGCTGGAATGTCCAGTGCGCCTATCTTCATCACCTTGGGGCGCTCCATCTCCTTGGGCATGAAGCTCATGGCACGGTCAATCTTCTCGTTCACCTCGATGAACAGCAGGCTCATGTCACTGCCGGGACTGAACGTCAGGGTTATCAGGCCGGCATCGGTGCGCGATGTCGACTCAATGTCCTTCAGACCTGCCACCTGCGACAGCTGTCGGCGCATGGGCCCCACCATGCGCTGCTCTATCTCGCGGGCGGAACTGCCTTGTGCCGACATCTGCACCACTATGCGCGGCACGTCAATGTCGGGCATCAATGATACCGGTATGCGCCCGAGGGCAAGCACACCGAGGGTGACGATGGCTATGAGCGTCATTGTCACGGCTATGGGACGGTGGAGGATTGTGCGGAGCATGGCGGTCAGTTGGTTTTGTTCAGTGCCTTCACCTCAGTGTCGTCGGCAAGATTGAGGTTCCCTGAAGTTATGATAATGTCGCCCTCCTTCACTGTGGTGCTCTTCCTCTCGCAGCCCGTTATCGCAAAACTCGTGAGGTTGCCGTAAAGAATGTCAACGTATGTCCAGACGGCGCGGCTGGTGGCGGGATTGTACACAAACACCACATTGTAGCCGTCGCGCTCCACCACTGCCTCCTTGGGCACCACAAACATATCGGGCACCGAGTTCTCGATGATTACCTTCACGTTCATGCCGTCCATCAGGCGGCTGGAGGTGTTCTTTATGCGTGCCTTCACAGCCACGAGCCCCTTGTCGTCCACCGACGGGTTGATTTCCGTCACCGTGCCGTCAAGCGACAGCTCGCCGTCAACAAACGGCGACACCTTTACACGTGTGCCCTTGCTTACGGAAACAAGCTCTGCCTCCAGTACCTTGAACTCCACGTCGAAAAACGAATCGTCTATCAGCGTGCACAGCTTGTCGCCGCGCTGATATGGCCGCGCCACGAGGTCGGCAATACGTCCGCCAAACGGAGCCTTCAGGCTGCAGTCGCGGAGAGCCTGTTCGGCAGAGCGGAGCGCAAACTTTGCAGAGTAGTAGCCCGATGTCACCTCTACGCGGTGTAGCTTCTCCGCCGGCACGCTGGCGGTGTTGCCGTCATATCCCAGCCCTATCAGTTTGTCCTGCAGTTCCACCTTGGCTCTTTCCAGGTCGTGCCTGGCTTTCTCAAGCGCATCCTTGCGCTCCCTGGTATCGGCAACAGCCAATATCGTTCCGGCAGCCACATGCTGGCCGTTCCTCACGTTCACGCTCTGCAGTATCTCTCCTGCCTTCGGACACATCAGCTCAGCCCTCCGTATTGCCGTCAGCCTTCCGTTGCACAGCACCTGTTTCTGAAACGTCTGCCTGCGAAGCGCCATCGTGTCTACCTCGATTACCGCTTCCTCTCTCTCCACATTCTGCAGCCCGTCCTTTTCGTCAGTGGTTGCACCGTGGGCAAACGAATAAACCATATACGCCAGGCCGCCGATGACAGCCATTGCCGCCACTGCCGCCACAATTCTCTTGATATTCTTTTTCATGTTGTAATGTCAGTTGCTAATTCACGGTCATTGCTCAATATCGTCGTTCAACTCTATTTTCCTGTTCCTTTCCCAGTCATACAGAGTTGTCTTCTGTATCTGGTAATAATTGCTCCAGTAAGATTGCAGCAGACCTACATACTGCGCCCTTGCGGCATCGGCTTCCTGCTGTGCCGTGTTCAGTTCGGTCACACTCACTGCTCCTGTTTCAAATCTCCGTTTGGTTATGTCATATCTTTCATCGGCTATGTCGAGCGCCCTCAGGGCATTCTTGCACTGCACAGCCTGAGAGTTAAACTGCAGCACGCATGTCTTTATCGACTGGAGATACGATTCGTGTGCCTGCTCCATCAGCGTCTTTGTAGCCTCAAGGTCGGCCTCAGCCATTTTCACTCTTCCCTTGCTCACTCCCCAGTCGAATATAGGCAGCGACACCGACAGTCCTATAATCTCATTGTCCTTCAGTCCGCTGTAGGCTCCCTTAAACGTGTCGGCAGTGCGGTTGAATCCTATTTCGCTGCTCAGCTGCATCTGCAGTCCCTTGTTTGCCTTTGCCTGCGCCACCGACTGCCGCGCCTCCATTATGCTTACCTTCTGCTGCAGGTCGTGGCTTGAGTTCTCCAATGCCTTGGCTATCACGTCGTCGGTGCCCACCACAGTGTTTGATATTGAATACGGGGGCAGCAGTTCGGTGTCCTTGTAGTCAAGCACCCTGAGATATGAGAAAAGGTTGAACTTGCTGTTCTCCAGTGCCAGCTGGTTGTCGGTCACTTCCACCTCGGCGTTCAGCTTCGACAGTTCCAGCTGCAGTATCTCGCTTTTCGTCACTGTTCCCAGCTCATGGCGCTTTTTGGCTATTTCATACAGATAGTCGCGGTCTTTCTTGGTGGCGAGGCTCTGCCGGTAAACCGATTGTGCCGACAGCACGTTGAAAAACAGCCTCACCACCTCTATGTTCACTTCCTCCAGTGCCTCAAGATACACTCTTTTTGCCTGCTCATATTTCAGCGGCTCGGTCTTCTTCTGCCATTTCAGGAGGTTGAACGCCCTCAGCGGCTGTGTGTAGCTCAGCCTTATCGGCCGGCTGTTGTATGTTGTCTTGTCATAGCTGTATTGGTCAAGCCTGTAGAGATACGACTGCACCGACAGCTTTCCTCCGAGCGCCACGATGTTCTGGTCTACCGACAGCGACAGGCTGTTGCTCATCGAGTTGTTCTCCACGTATGATATGCGTCCGTCGTCAAAGTTTCTCGTTTCCACCATCGAGCGGTCAAACTGCAGCAGGTTGCCGTGCAGGTTTACCGAGGGCATCAGCTCAGCCTTAAACGAGCGGTAGCTCCAGTATTGGCTCATAAAATGCAGCCGTGCAACCATGGCGTCATACGATTGCTGCCGTGCTATCCCTATGGCGTCGGGCAGCGACAGCTGCCTTTGGGCGATTGCTGTGCCGGGAATAATAAGTGCCGCAGCCATAGTGCATGCCGTTACATATATTCTACACACTTTGCTATTCATATTTTTTTCGTCATTTTTATATTAATATCTCACGAGCCCTTTCCTTCATTTCCTCAGTTGCGGACGACTTCACCTTCACTTTGAATTCCATAACCCGCCTTGCCATTTCAAGCTCACGGTCTCTCATGCCCGTGTCATGATAAAGGAGCATGAGCTTGTACAGAGGGTATAGCCTGTTGGGCATCACTGCAAATGCCTTCCGATATGCCTGTTCTGCCAGGTCATAGTGCGCCATACATTTGTAATTGTTGCCCATCAGTACATAGAACATGGGGTCGTTGCTTATCAGTGTGCCTTTCCGCAACATGGCATTGCTGTCGTTGTATCTTCCCTGCTGCGACAGCATCTTGCCGAAATCAAAGAGAAAACCGCGGTTATCCTCCAGCCACGGCAGAAGCTCATAGTAATCATTGGTGAATGCCCTGTTGGTCATTCCCGACATCATCTTATATTCTTCCTCTGCTTTCTGTTTCGCTCTCATATAGTTCAACGGTATCAGGGCAAGCGCCGCGGCGGCTGCCGCCGGCAATATAACGTTTATCCTGACTCCCCTGTCCGTGGTGGCAGAATAGGCTATTATCACGACTGCTATAATCTGATAGGGCAGAAGCTCAAAAGGATAGGAAAACAATGAGAACACCAATAATGCCATCAGACCGTACATGAGACAATGCGATTTTTTCAGCAATGCCCTTACGGCAAGAGTCAGCAATGCCATGCAGAGCCCAAGCCCGACCAAGCCCTGCTCAACAGCCACCAGCATTATGTCGTTGAAGGCATAGTCGAGCACGTCAATATATTTTGTGTCAAACATAAGCCCCGGGGCACTCAGCTCTGCGGTCTTCCCGGCGTATGCGTGGAAGAAGCTGCCTATGCCATTCCCCGTTACGGGACTGTCCGTCAGACAGTGCACCGCCATGAAGTTTACCGCAAGCCTGCCGTTGGCAGAGCCCGACTTCACGAGATACATCACCGCAAAAACAACAGCTCCCACACCGGCTATCCACCATATCCGTCTCTTCACCACCCTCCAATACATCATGCCCACGCAGG
Source organism: Prevotella sp. (assembly GCA_030539375.1). Lineage (GTDB taxonomy): Bacteria > Bacteroidota > Bacteroidia > Bacteroidales > Bacteroidaceae > Prevotella. Next base: position 4,820 of record JAUNSB010000128.1, on the reverse strand, counting down.
CAATAGCCGAGACCATGCCTGCCCTGCTCCATGTGGCAGGCAGAATGACGACAAAACAGAATATCAAGCCCTCAATGACGTGTCTTGTCGTTACACCTTTATATATTAATATGCCGTTCCCCATTTCCTTCCTGTATTGGCACAGCATCACAAGCCCCATGGCAAGACTTGCCGCGTAAGGTCCGGGATTCAGGAATGTCCCCGTCATGGGATAAAGATGATGATTGCTGCTGCCCTCCACCAACTGCATCACGCCATACCCCAATTCATACACTGCCCATAAGACAATTCCCATCACAACATAAACGTCACGTATATGCGATATGGAAAACACAATCCTGGCAACAATGTAAAGTGAAAGCATATACGTGGCTACGGCAAGAGTGCGGAGACACGGATATGCCGTGCATGTCAATGCGCTTGCCAGCACATAGACATACCACAGGCATATCACCAAGTCTGTCACCGACAGACAGAGGGAAGCCTTTGCCCTCATTATGTTTAACATGCTATTCACGTCACATTTATTTAATCGTCAATTAGCGATAAAAGTATTCTTTCACTATTCAGCGTTCCATGATTTTTATCCACAGAATAGCTGATGAATCTTGCCACTCCTACGATATATTCCCCGGGAACAAGCCCCCAGTATCTTGAGTCGTTTGAATCGCAGACATTGTCACCTGCCATAAAATAATAGCTGTGACTGAACGTGTGGCTCGTGAAAGCCTTTCCGTCGATTTTCGCAATGTTACTGCTCCAGTCAAAGTCTATACTTTTGCCCGTCTCCCATTCAAGCAGCATCCTGTACACACATGCCTCTTTTGCCGTTATGGGGATAATGTCGCCTTTTCGCGGTATGTATAGCGGTCCCATGTTACGTATTGTCCATGGCAGGTTGCCGTCAAACGGCATTGTGTATAATGCCTGCTGCCATATCATGCTGTCTGCCATATTATGAAGGATTTCCTGCTGGCTTTCCAGCCCAAGCACTCCCTCATAGTTGTTGTTCCTATACCGTCCCTCCACAATGCTGATGGTATCTCCAGGCAGAGCCAGCACACGCTTGCAATATACGTTGTTGATTACGAAGTTTATTTTCCCGTCATGGTGTGGAAAGTTGAATACCACTATGTCGTTATGCCTTATCCGTCTCAGCCCTCTCAGTCTCCGGCTCTTCAGCTCACCGCCCTCACTGTTGAAGTTAAAGTCGGAGTATATCCGGGCACCTGCTATCGTCTTGTCCACCACCACCCTGTCACCGGGCACCAACGTAGGACTCATGGATTCTGTGGGTATGACAAACTGGTCGAACAGGAACACCCTGCACAACAGCCATAACATATACAGCAACACAATTGTTACTGCTACATATACAAGCCATTTTAATATTTTACCAACCACAGACATTATATTTTACTTTATTATCATTATTTCATACCCACAAACCATAAGAACCACAATACTAAGCATAATATAGATTACAATATATGTTGTTTGTTCCAGTCTGTTCATCAGTGTGTATGAATAAACAGGCAATAAGGCAGACAACGATATTGTCACATAAAGATACCTGCTTCTCAGAATAGCTAATATGTTCACTTTATACTCTGTCCAAGTATATACATGATATGCCAGCAAACAGCCAATCAAAAGCATCAACAGAATATTCTTATAGAATGTCTCCGAAGCTGTAAGATGAATAACCTCTCCGAAGCAACCGCATGATTCAATTCCTCCGTAAAAGTTGGTGAGGTTAACATAGGTCACGTATATAAATATCATCATCAACAGTGCTATGCCAATTGTCGCGACCCGCTCATAGAGCTTGTGCAACAGTAGTTGTCCTAACACCATTTCTGTCATGCATATAGCAATACCAAGTATGTTACTACTTCCATAGAAATCATACAATCCGATAAGAGAACCATACAACTCCACCATTCTACCAAAAGACTCGATATTCACAGCCTTAAAAATGGAGGAAAGTATGAATATTATTCCCATGACAACGGATATATATCTGGTTATCCTCTGCATTATTCGTATGCAATAATTATTGATGCTCTTTTATAACTGTTGTGTTCGTCATCACTATCACCTTCGTCGCCATACTCTGGTAGTATGATAGAAGCAGACAAATTTCCACCAGTCCAGGTCGGCCAGAATTTTTTGCTGATGCCCTGGAAGATAATGCCCTCACCCAACTTGGGATTGAGATTGCCTTGTGAGAAAACGAATCTTTGAGATTGCTTATCATATACGGCACATCTCATAATCCTATCGCTGTAGAGGACAAAATACAAGTATTTATCACTTTCCCTTATATCAAGCACCTGTACGTATTCATTCATAAGTTTATTCTTCAGACTGGCATCCTCCACCAACCTGCGATCTGTAATCCGGTTGCTATACGTCAGTTCAACAGGCGCATGGCTGTCATCACCTACGCAGAACAAGATGCCACTGTATTCTAACTTTACTTTAACTCCATCGCCATGACAGTACATTTCAGATGTTGACTCGCGAGAAACGGGAAAATTCAAGTTGTCGGAATATATCAATTCCCTATTGATTATATCGCCATCTGAATTTGAGGCAGCTATCAGGACATTGTACTCTATACCATTATATTGTCGCAACTCCACCATCAATCCATTCTTCTGACTAAAGCATGTGGATTTGACTTTTTCATTACCTGTAACCTTCAATTTATAATTGCATACGAAGTCCCCGTCAAAGGTATACACATAAATCTCTGATGAAAGGGTGGACACATACACTCTTTTGTTAATTGTATCGCACGAAACTGATAAGATCTGTCCATATTCAGCATGTCCGTTCCCATGTTTCCCGACAGAATTCAAGTATTTACCCTTTCTTGACAAATGATAAATATCATTGTTGTTTCTTATGACGATATCGCTGGTCGTGATAGTTTCAATGCAAGGAAGTGGTCCCAGATGCATTTCCACAGTATCGTCAAGTTCTATCACCTCAATATTTCTAAACAAGGCTGTACCATCTGCCGTCTGATTACCATTGAGAGCCTTATCTATGTCTATCTCATCATATTGCCGGCTGTTGCAAGAAGCAAAAATAGATGCGGCCGTCATTATAAATAAATAAAAATATCTCATAATCTCTTTTTTAATTGTTCAAACGCATCCGTTTTTGGTGATGCAACATCTACAGATTTTATATCACCACCATCCAAATATAGGATAATGGGGTATATCCCATCTTTTGTATCAATAGAATAAATACGCATTGTGTCAACTATTGAATTTAATGATTCAATAGTTACGTCTCCTAACTGTCGTTTTAATAACTTCATAGAGTGTATTTTCGTAAATACAACGACATTGTTTTGTTGTGCTTTGGAGAAAGAAGATTTGTTATCCTGGATAAATGATATGCCAGCCGCAATACAGCCACCACATCCACCTTCGGGTATTATGATGCATGTCTTGACTTCTTTCGGGTACAAAATTCCCTTGTCTTGAAATGTCTTAACCAAATCATATTCAGACTGTTTGACAGTGCAACTGCAAATAGACAGAAGTGCAGTCAAAAAGAACAGTTTTTTCATTTTTTCTTTAGATATCGGAATGTTATAATATTCTCATCAGAACTGTCATACGCAACAGCAAGTCCATCAGAGGTGACGTGCGCATTCATCCAATTATAATGTGAGTCATCGTAAATTTGTGTCTCGCATAGTATTTTACCATTATCATCTGCTGCGATAACTGAAAATGGCTGATTGAACGTTTCGCCTGGAACCCATTCCGTATTGGGGTGATATACCAGTCTGTAAATGCAGCCGTTATCTTTATCGTAAAAAATATCTGCGTAGGAATATTCTGAGAGATAGTACTTTATCATCTCATTCTTATCCATTAACGCAGACAGCACATCACCGTCAAACGACTTTATACCATGACAATATCTGCTGCCCATATAGAGAGAATCACAAGCGGAAAAGTCCTTGGCATAGCTGTAAACATAGTGTGATATCGGATAAGAATACAGCATATGTCTTTTGCCTGCGCAATGGTTGGGAACATTCATATATATACCGCCCCAATTGTGAGCACTGTACATATTAGGAAATGGGAGTGAGCCTTTCAGACCAGAATCAGTTAAATCATACATTGCCGAAGCTCTACAGGAATTGTCCGGTACTTCTTTCACACTTGCGAACATGCTCCCCGACATGACAATGCGGTTGTCAATATGAGATATACGGGTGCGGTTGATGGCCTCTGCATCAAGAACTATATTATTATCCTTGTGGATTTTATTCAATGACCACGTCTTAGCCAAATCTCCTTTGCGATTGATTAAATGTAAGTTTTTTTGTGCATAGTTATATACCAATATAGAATCTTGATTAATATATGCGAATCCTGAATAGTTATTGACTTTGCCACAGTGTGCTGTTGGTATAGAATCTTCCAATACGCCACTATTCCAATCAAAAACATAGATATATTCCAAATCTAACAATAGATATTTTTCTCCAAACTGAGTCGATATGACTTGTGAGGAGATGGGATTATTTGAAATCTTGTCACCAACCTTTATCGTTACAGTGTTTTCTTTATCAAAGTAATATGACAAGCTGTCTTTTGACGCAAGATTTGTTGCATTCACATTTTCATATCTCTCCGCACAAGAGCTTATCCCTCCATGTATACTTAGACACAGTAATATGCGTAATATATATTTTTTCATAAATTCAGTGGAAATGTCTTGCCTGTACAAGATGTACAGCCAAGACCTAATTGGTAAAACCTAAATTTTGCAATCTGTTA
>JAUNSB010000127.1:0-10488 GCA_030539375.1 Prevotella sp. | reverse complement strand
AATCCTTATTTCGCGCATGGGAATCCTTTATTTAGCGCAAGGAGTCCAAGGCTTGAGCTGCTTGAAGAAGTCGTTGCCCTTGTCGTCTACGAGGATAAAGGCAGGGAAGTCCTCAACGGTAATCTTCCAGATAGCCTCCATGCCAAGCTCTGGATATTCCACGCACTCGATGCTCTTGATGCTGCTCTGCGAAAGCACTGCTGCAACGCCGCCGATGGTTCCGAGATAGAATCCTCCGTGCTTTTTGCATGCCTCTGTCACCACATCGCTGCGGTTGCCCTTGGCTATCATCACGAGGCTTGCTCCGTGATCCTGGAACTCGTCCACGTATGGGTCCATGCGGTTGGCTGTGGTCGGACCCATCGAGCCGCAGGGATAACCCTCGGGAGTCTTTGCCGGACCGGCGTAGAGCACTGGGTAGTCCTTGAAGTACTGAGGCATTTCCTCGCCTGCGTCGAGACGAGCCTTCAGTTTGGCGTGAGCGATGTCGCGCGCCACGATGATGGTGCCCTTCAGGTTTACGCGGGTGCTCACGGGATATTTTGTAAGCTCGGCGCGCACTGCGTCCATGCCCTTGTCGAGGTCGATAACGATGCCCGTTGTGCCCTCGCCTGGCTTGCGCAGCTCCTCGGGAATCAGCTCGGTTGGGTTGCTGTCCATCTTCTCCAGCCAGATACCGTCCTTGTTTATCTTTGCCTTGATGTTGCGGTCGGCAGAGCAGCTTACGCCCATGCCGATGGGGCAGCTCGCACCATGGCGCGGCAGACGGATAACGCGGATGTCGTGAGCCAGCGCCTTGCCGCCGAACTGTGCGCCGAGCCCAATCTTCTGTGCCTCCACGAGCAGCTTGTTTTCAAGGTCGATGTCGCGGAATGCGCGTCCGGTCTCGTCGCCCGTTGTGGGCAGGTTGTCGTAGTATTTGATTGAAGCGAGCTTCACGGTGAGCAGGTTCTTCTCAGCCGATGTTCCGCCGATTACGAATGCGATGTGGTAGGGAGGACAGGCAGCCGTGCCCAGACTCTTCATCTTCTCAACGAGGAACGGCAGCAGAGTGCCCTCGTTCTGGATTGTTGCCTTGGTCATGGGGTAGAAGTAGGTCTTGTTGGCAGAGCCACCGCCCTTTGCCACCATCACGAAACGGTACTCAGCACCCTCCACAGCCTCGATGTCAATCTGAGCAGGCAGGTTGCAGCGTGTGTTCACCTCATCGTACATGTTGAGGGGAGCGTTCTGCGAGTAGCGCAGGTTGTCCTGAGTGAAAGTGTTGTAGACTCCGAGCGAGAGAGCTTCCTCGTCCTCAAAGCCAGTCCACACCTGCTGACCCTTCTCTCCGTGGATGATAGCCGTGCCCGTGTCCTGACAGAAAGGCAGCACACCCTTGCATGCCGTCTCGGCGTTGCGCAGGAACTGTAGAGCCACATACTTGTCGTTTTCCGAAGCCTCGGGGTCGCTGAGAATCTTTGCCACCTGCTCGTTGTGCGAGCGGCGCAGCATGAACTCCACGTCGTGGAAAGCCTGCTGGGCGAGCAATGTCAGCGCCTCTTTTGATACTTTCAGGATTTCATGACCTTCAAAATCACCTACCGACACGCCCTCTTTCGTGAGCAGGCGGTACTCGGTGTCGTCCTTGCCCTTCTGGAACATAGGAGCATACTTAAATTCTACGTTTGCCATTTTTTTGTTGTTATTGTTTTTAATATATTTGTTTTTAATATCCGAAAATCTCCTCCGTGCTGACGCGCTTCACCGGACCGATTTTGCCGAGACTCTCCATGTCGAGACTCTTCTCATCGCCGAGAACGATATAACGGTAGGGCTTCTTCGCCATCACCTCGCGCTCATACTTCACGATGTCGCTGAGGGTGATTCCCGGCAGCGCCTTGTAAACGGTCTCGTTGATGTCGTAGCTGAGCCCCATGCGGCGCATTGCGATGTAGCTGCTGATGATGCCGAACTTTGTGGTGCGCGCTGTCGAGAGCTGCTTTGTCAGTCCCTGCTTTGCCAGCGTGAACGCCTTGTCGCTCTGCGGCATATCGTCGAGAATCTCGTTGAAGGTGTTGATGCAGTCCATCATCTTGTCGTTCTGGCTGATGATGCTTGTCACGCCGTATTCAGGCAAGCCCTTGCGGCTTGGAGTTACGTAGTATGCGCCGGCGCTGTAGGCAAGTCCGCGTGCCTCGCGCAGCTCCTGGAACACGATGGTGTTCATGCCGCCGCCGAAATATTCGTTGAACATGCATGCCACGGGATATTCGTCGAGATTCAGCTGCCTGCCGCACGATGTGTACTGGCGCATGTAGATGTTCTTGGCGTCATACGGGGCAATCAGCACCTCGTTCTTGGCAACGTCCTGCGGCATATAGGGCTTTGCCTCGGGACCCTCGGCGAGCTTCTTGCCTGTCTTGTGGGCCTTGTCCATGATGGCGGTCAGCTCCTTTTCTGTGGCGGGACCGTAGTATAGCACCTCGTGCTTGAGGTTCTTCAGGTTCTTTATCATGTCGATGAGAGCCTGCGGGTTGGTTGCCTTCATCTCGGCTGTGCTCAGAGTGTTGAGCGTAGGGTTGTAAGTGCCGTACATACCGTAGTTGCACAGCGCGCTGAAGTTGCTCTTCTGGTTGTGCTTTGCGTCGGCGCGGCTTTTCTCCACCAGCGCAATGCACTGATTGTAAGCCTCAGCGTCAACCTTTGCGTTTTCTATCAGGTCTTCGAGCAGCTTTATTGCCTGCGGCATGTTTTCTGCCAGTCCGCTGAGCGAGATGGTGGTGGCATCGCTGCCCACACTGATGCCGTAGGAGCACGCCAGCTTGTAGAACTGCTGCTTAATCTGCTCTGCTGTCATTTTGTCGGTGCCCAGATAATCGAAATAGGTGGCAGCCCAGTCGAGCTGCTTGTTGTTCTCGCTGCCTATCGGGAAGCGCAGCTGCATAGTGAAGCGTCCGTTCTCCACATTCTTCACGTAGAGCACCGGCAGCTTGGTCTTCTTGGTGGTGAACTGCTGCATATCCTTGGCAAAGTCGACAAACTTGGGCTGTATCTCCTCAGTCTTTGTGCCGATTACGTCGGTCACAAACTGGCTCTGCTTGTCGCGGTTGCTCGGTATTGGAGTGATTGCGGGCTTGTCGATTTTCTTCTGGTTCTTGTCCTCACCCTGACGCTTGTACACGGCGGCGTAGTTGTTGCCGAAGTGACGGCGCGCAAAGTCTACGATGTCCTGCTTGGTGAACTTCGATATGCGGTCGAGATAGCCCACAACGTCCTCCCACTTCTTGCCGTTGATGAATGCATCCACGAACATGTCGGCGCGGCTGTCGTTGTCTTCCATCTCCTTATACAGGTCGAGCTTTGCGTTGTTGATGATTGAGGGCAGCAGGTCGTCGGAGAATTTGCCGTTTTTCAGGTTTTCAATCTCGCCAAGCAGCAATGCCTTTACCTCATCGAGGGTTTGACCCTCCTTGGGTGCGCCAATAAGAACGAATCCGCTGTATTCAGCCAGATTGAGCACGCCGGCGCCGCCTCCAAGATACTTCATCTTCTGGTCGAGGTTGAGGTCCATCAGTCCAGCCTTGCCGTTTGAGAGCATATCCGAAATGATGTTGAGAGTATCAGCCTGCAGGTCAGCGGCGCCCTTGAACTTCCATCCCAGCATGATGCGCTCCGCCTCAAGACCGGTCACGGTTGTGTCGCGCGGGGCGGTGATGTCAGCCACGGGAGCGTACTGCGGCGCGGTGATATCGTTGCCCGGCTTCCATGTGCCGAAGTATTTGTCGATGATGGCTATCACCTTGTCCATGTTCATGTCGCCAGCCATGCAGATTGCCACGTTGTTGGGCACGTAATACTTCTTGAAATAGTTTTTGATGTTTACAATCGACGGATTCTTCAGGTGCTCCTGAGTTCCGATGGTGGTCTGAGTGCCGTAGGGGTGGGTTGGGAGCAGCAGACGGGCTATTGCCTCCCACAATTTGTTGTTGTCGTCGCTCAGTCCCATGTTATACTCTTCGTAAACAGCCTCAAGCTCGGTGTGAAATCCGCGGATTACCATGTTCTGGAAACGGTCGCTCTGCACCTTCGCCCAGTTTTCCACCTCGTTTGCGGGAATGTTCTCGGTGTAGCAGGTCACGTCGTTGCTGGTGTAGGCGTTGGTGCCCTCCGAGCCGATAGACGACATCAGCTTGTCGTATTCATTTGGAATGTTGTACTGAGCGGCAAGCTGGCTCACGCTGTCAATCCCGTGATACAGCTGACGGCGCTGGAGACTGTCGGTTGTCTGACGGTACACCTCGTAGCGGCGCTCAATGTCGTCGAGCAGTGGCTTCTCCTTGGCGTAGTCGCTGGTGCCAAACTGCTTTGTGCCCTTAAACATCAGGTGCTCCAGATAGTGAGCCAGTCCTGTTGTCTCGGCAGGGTCGTTTCGCGAGCCTGTCTTCACGGCGATGTAGGTCTGAATGCGCGGTTTCTCACTGTTGGCTGAGAGATACACTTTCAGTCCGTTGTCGAGCGTGTAGATGCGTGTCTGCATCTTGTCGCCGTTCACTTGTGTGTACTTGTAGTCCTTGGCTTGAAGCGTCATGGCTGCCATGGCGGCGAGACAAGCTGCGGCAAAAAATTTTAATTTCATATTTGTTGTTATTTAGTTTGTTGTTTCCAATATGTTTTTGCTGCTCCCTATATATATAATAAGGTGTAGCATATATCTTATACCGCGTTCCCTATATATATAATAAGGTGTAGCCCTATTCCAGTGCGGCAAGAAAGGCGCTGAGCACGCCTTCGTCCATGTCGCCCATTTCAAATTCCTTTTCAGCGTCGCGTCGTATGGCGTCCGTCCACTGCCGGCGTGCCTCCTTTCCCTGACTTATTATCTCCTCGGCATCGTCGGGCGTTATGGTGTCCAGATCGTAGTATCCGGTAGCCAGCCGGTAGGTCCACGCCCACTTGTATTCCTCGTAATTGTCGTGAATCTCCTGCATGCGGCTGTCGATGTCGTCGTAGCATCCGTTGTTGCAGTCGCTCACTATGGCATCTATCTCCGACTTCGGCGCAAGCAGTCCCGCCAAGTCCACCCACTCGCCGCTGCCAAGCGTTGTCTCAGGCAGATAAGCCCCGTGGCGCTCCAGCATTTCGCCGAGATACATCCTTATTGCCATGTCGTAGTATTTCAGTCCCTTTATCAGCGACTGGTTTCTGATGGTACAGCCGTCGTCGGTCACGTAACAAGTCTGGTTGCGCCCCTGTTCCTCCTGCAAGGTCTCCAGCAGTTGTTTGCCTTTTGCCACAGCCCCCATCACCATCGGGTTCATCCAGTCGAAGTTCACCGTTTCCTGCTTTACCGTCCGCATGTCGCGCTTGCTCCACTTGCTTACGTCGCGGAATGTTCCCACGGTGGCGAAGTTGCGCCCGGGAACAATGCCCGTACCCGAGGCATCGGCAATGACGTATGAGAACGGCAGGCTCCGGGTGTCGGGATGATTCTGCACCTTGCCCATCACCATCGAGAAAGCTCCTATCTGCGCCGGCCAGAGAATGTGCGCGCCGCTGGCGGTCTTGGCTCCGCGCTCCATCGTGCCGTAGTGCACGGGTCCCATCTTGTAGGCGTGGTTGCTGAAGTTGGTGTTGCTTCCGGCATTGTAGAACGAGAACTGTCCGCCTATGAGCAGCGTGCTCTTGTGGTGGCTCACGGTGAACGGTCCGCAGAACGCCGCGCACGCCTCGCCGTTGTCCATGTAGCTGTTGGCGAAGAACAGCGAGCTCTCTGCCGAGAATCCCTTGCCGATATGTACAGCCTCGCCCACGAAACAGTTGTAGAGCTTTGCCCCGTCGGTGATTGATGCCCCGGTCTTCACTATCACGTTCTCGCAAATCACGTCGGTGCCTATGAATGTCTCCTCGCCTGCCAGCGTGCAGTCGGTGAGGCGCGACACTCCCGCCAGCTCGCAGTTGTCGGCGATTATCACGTTGGTAATCTCCCGCGTGTTGGTGATGCGCGTGTTGGAGCCTATGGTGGTCTGGGCGTTTTCGCTCAGAGCCTTTGCCGGCAGCGGTCTGTCAAGCATCATGCTCAGTGCCGCCTCCTGACTTGTGAGCCGGCTGTGGATTGTCACGTTGCCGCTGCCCGCCTCGTTCATCACGCTAATGCGGTTGTTCTCGCCAAAGGTGCTGTCGCCGGTGTTGCGTATGCAGCCAATGTTTTCCAGCACGCAGTTCTCGCCTATGGTGATGCTTCCGTAGAACGCCGTGCGGCGTATGTTGTCGGCGGTGAAGTCCTCGGCAACGCTTATCGCGCCCCAGTCGTCGGCATAGCAGCCGTTGCGGAGCATCATCTCTATCTCGTCAAGTGTCAGTGAGCGTAGTTCCATTTTTAATTACGAATTTTGAGTTACGAATTACGAGTTGTTCGCGCTTCGCTGCGATTACGAATTATTTATTTTTGAGTTGGGTGTGTTCATTCCTCCACCTGATAGAGGAAATCGTTGTAGGGATATTTCTGCACGTGCAGCTCGCGCACCTTTTTGTACAGCACCTCGCGCAGCTCGTCGATGTTCTGCTTTTCGCGCGCTGAGATGAACATGCAGTTGTCCGACAGCTTTGCCATCCATGTGCGCTTCAGCTCGTCGAGCGTTATGTTCTCCCTTGTCATCGGGGTGAGGTCGTCGGCTTCCTTCTCCACCCATGTGTAGGCGTCGATTTTGTTGAACACAATCATCTGCGGCTTGTCGGCGCAGCCCAGTTCGCCGAGCGTCTTGTCCACCACCTTTATCTGTTCCTCGAAGTCGGGGTGCGATATGTCCACCACGTGTACCAGGAGGTCGGCCTCGCGCACCTCGTCGAGCGTGCTCTTAAACGAGTCCACGAGGTCGGTGGGCAGCTTGCGTATGAATCCCACGGTGTCGGCGAGCAGGAAGGGCAGGTTGTCGATAACCATCTTGCGCACCGTGGTGTCGAGCGTGGCGAAGAGCTTGTTCTCGGCAAACACGTCGCTCTTGCTCAGCAGGTTCATCATGGTCGACTTGCCCACGTTGGTATATCCCACCAGCGCCACGCGGATTAGCCTGCCGCGGTTCTTTCGCTGCGTGGTCTTCTGGCGGTCAATCTCCAAGAGGCGCTGTTTCAGCAGGGTTATTCGCTGGAGGATTATGCGCCGGTCCATCTCCAGCTGGGTCTCACCCGGTCCGCGCAATCCCACCGAGCCTTTTCCGCCGCCGCTTCCCGAGCCACCGCCCTGACGCTCAAGGTGCGTCCACAGGCGTTGCAGTCGCGGCAGCATATAGCGGTGCTGCGCCAGCTCCACCTGCGTCTTTGCCTCGGCGGTCTGGGCGCGCATGGCGAAGATGTCGAGTATTAGCGATGTGCGGTCGAGGATTTTCACCTTCAGTTCCTTTTCGATGTTGCGCATCTGCTTGGCGCTCAGCTCGTCGTCGAAGATTACCATTCCCACTTCGCGCTCGTTCTCTTCCTCGTCCTTTATGTATTGGCTTATCTCCTGCAGCTTTCCGCTTCCCACGTAGGTCACGGCGCTTGGTCCCGCCACCTTCTGCGTGAAACGCCTCACCACCACGGCACCGGCCGTGTCGGCGAGAAACTCCAGCTCGTCGAGATATTCGTTGGTCTTTGCCTCGTCCTGCTCTTGGGTGATAAGTCCCACGAGGACGGCGGTTTCGGTCTTAGCTTCTGATATTACAAATTCTTTCATTCTTCATTTTTGATTTTCTCCGCCACGGCATCGGCAATCTTTCCCGCACCCTTCTTCGTGGGGTGCAGACGGTCGCGCTGGAAGTCGTCGGTGCCGAGCGTCAGCACGTCGTAGAGGTCGATTACCTCCAGCTTGTTCTTTTTTGCCACCTGACGGATTATCGGTATTATCTCGTTTTTAATCACCTCGTCGCGGCACCGTCCGTATTCGTTGGTGTCGGCGTGGTCACCCTTTATCGGACAGCAGAGCATTATGCGGGGCTTAGCCTTCTTCACGTTCTTCTGGGCGTTGGGCTTGATTGCGCTCAGCGTGTCAATCATCTTTTGCAGGTCGCCGGCAAACTCCTTGCCGTGCTCGTCCCAGATAAACTTCTTGCTGTCGTTGGTGCCCAGCTTTATCACCACCACGTCGGGATTCCACGCCTTTGCGTCGCGCCATTCCGGCTCTTTCATAAACGGCAGGTTGCCGCTGTTCATCAGCGTGCGGGCGCTGTTGCCGCAATTCATCACGGCGTAGTCGCTGCCCAGCCGTTGCTGAAGCTGCGCCGGGTAGCTGTTCACGTCACACATGTCGATGCCGTAGCCATCGGTGATGCTGTTGCCTATGCACGCCACTCTCAGCGCCTCGGGCTTGGGAGCATTTATGGTCTTCAGCCAGTTGCTCAGCTCCGTCTCCATCTGCTCATGATATGTGAACGACGTGCGCGAGCCCCAGCCGTGTCCGCCTGTAGGATAGATGTACATGGCGCAGGGGATTCCCTGACGGCGCATCGACTTGTAGTATTCCAGTCCGTTGGTGACGGGCGGCACCACGGTGTCGTCGAAGCTCATGAGGATTATCGCCGGCGGAGTGGTGTGGTGATGCACACGGCGCTCGCTCGACCACTCCTTCTGCATCTTCTCGTCGTCCTGCCCGTCGCCGAGGAAGTTCACGCACGAGCCCTTGTGGCTCACCGCCTTGTTCATCGAGATTACGGGATAGAACAGGATGGTGAAGTTTGGACGCACGTCCACTGCGGCATGGGTGGACACCGCCGATGCGAGATGTCCTCCCGCCGACGAGCCCATGATGCCGATGTCGTAGGGATTGACGCTCCACACGGCGGCGCTGTCGCGCAGCATCCTGATTGCGCCGTAGGCATCGCTCAGCGGCAGGTTCTTGTCGCCCTTGGGCATCCGGTATTTCAGCACGGCGAGGGTCACGCCCCTCTGGTTGAAGAACGGCGCCCAGTCGGTGCCCTCGTGCTGGTATGCCAGATGGCTGTAGCCGCCTCCGGGGCAGCACACCACCGCCTTGCCCGAAGCGTTTTCGGGGATAAACAGTTCCAGCGTCGACTCTCCGTCTGCCGTGATATTAACCTTGAAGTGGCGCGCGCTCTGTGCCGCAACCGTCATTGCTGCCGCGGCGGCAATAAATAGTGAAAGTGTCTTCTTTATCATTGTTGGCTTAATTTATAATTCAATAATTTTACATCGGCTGCGCCGACTAATTTAAAATTCCAAAATCGTAATTCGTAATTCCTACACTGTTATCTCGGCGCTGCCGATGCAGCGGTGGTGATTTTCGTCGTAGATTACGCAGAACTGTCCCGGAGCCACGCCGTGTATAGCCTTTTCGGCGCGTACCGTGTAGCAGCCGTCGCCCGTCTTTTCCAGCACAGCCTTGTAGTGCTCGGGCGTGTGCCTTATCTTGAATGTCACGGGCACAGACTTTCTCTCGCCCCACACGTCGGCGGTGAGAAAGTGCATGGCGTGTAGGGGGAAGTGCTGCTTGTATGCCGTTTCGGGGTTGTAGCCGTGGCTCACAAACAGTATGTTCTTCCTGATGTCCTTCTTCACCACAAACCACGGGCCTTCGCCGAAGCCCAGTCCCTTTCGCTGCCCTATGGTGTGGAACCACAGCCCGCGGTGCATGCCGATTTTCTTGCCCGTCTCGTATTCTATCACCAGTCCGGGCTTTTCACCCAGATAGCGCTTCAGATATTCGTTGTAGTTTATCTTTCCCAAGAAGCAGATGCCCTGCGAGTCCTTGCGGCGGGCGTTTATCAGATGTTCGCGCTCGGCTATCAGCCTCACCTCGTCCTTCATGTAGTGCCCGATGGGGAATATCGCCTTGCGCAGCTGCCAGTCGTAGATCTGCGCAAGGAAGTCTGTCTGGTCCTTCACGGGGTCTGGGCTTGTGGTGAGCCACTTGCGCCCCTCCTCGTCCGTTTCGGTCTGCGCGTAGTGCCCCGTGGCTATCAGGTCGTAGTCGTGCCCCATCTTCTCGTGAAACGCCCCGAACTTTATCAGTCTGTTGCACATCACGTCGGGGTTTGGCGTCAGTCCAGCCCTCACCTTCTCCATGGTGTAGCGCGTCACTCCGTCCCAGTACTCCCGGTGGCAGTCCACCACCTCCAGCCTGCATCCGTAGCGCCTTGCCACAGCCGTAGCCATCTCAAGGTCCTCCTCGCTCGTGCAGTCCCACTGCTCCTCTTCCTCCGGTCCGATTTTTATGTAAAAGCAGTCGGGGTGCAGCCCCATGCGCGCCAGCTCGTAAACCACCACGCTGCTGTCTACGCCGCCGCTCAGCAACACCGCTATCCGCTTGTCTGCCCAGTCTGTTGTCATTCTTTATTAAGTTTTGTGTACAAAGTTAATAAATTTATACATGAAACTGCTCCGCCGCCACGTTTTTTTGTATCTTTTTAACGCTACTTGCGCGGCTTGTAACAGCTCTGCTATGTTTTAATTTACCACAGAGGCACTCTAACTTTGCAGTGCCAAAGAGATTGGTGAGTACTCGTTAAAAAAATCTCC
>JAUNSB010000126.1:0-10489 GCA_030539375.1 Prevotella sp. | reverse complement strand
CATTTGGAGTCGTAAATAAAGCATAGAAAACCGCCAAATCGCCGATGGGGAAATTTATTCCCCTGTGACGGTTGGGCGGTTTTCAAGAGTGCAGGAAAGATTCAGCTTTTTGCGCTATTATTCTTTATTGTATATGCATAATTTCTTTTTATATGGGTGCAAAGATGAAGAAAAAATGACAAAATCTTTTGGCTGTTTCATATTTTTTTTGTTATTTTGCAGAAAATTTTAGATAATGGTGATAAGTGAGGACATAATCAGGAGATTGGCAGAAGGAGACCATGAGGCATTCCGCTCGGTCTTCAAGATGTTCTATCCCAAGGTTTATGCCTTTGCCTCAGGCTTTACGAAAAACGCTGCTGATGCAGAAGATGTGGCGCAGACTGTTTTTATCCGTCTTTGGATGCGGAGGGAACAACTCGCCAAAGTAGGCAAATTCGACTCTTATCTTTATGTCATCACCAAAAATATTGTACTCAACAGCATTGCTGCCAAGAAAGGATATAGCGTGGATCTCTCGTGTGTGAGAAATTTATATGCCAAAAGTCCGTCGGCACAGGAAAACATAGAGGCAGAAGACTTGCGTCTGCTGGTAGACCTTATAGTGTCGAATATGCCACAACAACGCCAGACTGTCTATAGGATGAGCCGTGAGGAAGGACTTACCAACGACGAGATAGCGCAGCAGCTCGGTATTCAGAAGAAAACGGTTGAAAACCATCTTAATCTTGCACTGAAAGAGATAAGAAATTCGTTGTCTATGGCAATATTCTTGCTTTCCTGCTTGGGTGTAAATGTTAATTCAGCTGTCTATATAATATGAAAGGAGTAATAAGCTATGAACGAATATATACATCAGATAATAAAATATTTCTTCAGTCATGAGGTTTCCGGCGAACTCCGCAACAGGGTTCACCGCCGTATGTCGGATGGTGGCGATGCCCCCGAATGCGACAAGGCAATGCGTGAGGTCTGGGACAGCTTAGACCTTGCTGCAATGCCTGATTCTGATGTTGCTCATGCTTATGACAATCTCAACCGTACACTGTTTGGCTTTGTGCGTAAGTCACCGTCCCGCCGGTGGTTTCGTATTGCCGCCATTTGGTTTCTGCCAGTCCTCATGGTTTCTGGTTCGCTCTATTATTTTTTGTCGGCACGCCGCGACAGAATGCAACAGGAAGAAGTGGCTTTTGTTCAGAAGTTTGCCGCCAATGGACAGCGTGCCCTTGTTGTCCTTCCCGACAGCACAAGAGTATGGCTAAACGGAGGAAGTGTGCTTATTTATCCTTCAAAGTTTATAGCCTGCGACCGTACTGTGTGCCTGTCGGGCGAGGCATTCTTTGATGTAACCAAGGATGCCTCCCGTCCATTTGTTGTGGATGTCAACCATGTCAGGATAACTGTTCTCGGCACTACGTTCAATCTGTCCTCCTATCCCGATAGTCCGGAGGTTACAGCCACTCTTGCCACAGGAAAGATTTCGGCAAACGTTGAGGGTAATCCGCAGACATACGTTCTGTCACCAGACGACCAGTTTGTATATAACCGTGAGACAGGCAAGGTAAGCATCTGCCACGTTAAAGCCGGTCAATTTTCCGTATGGCGTACAGGGGAGTTATATTTCAGCGACACACCGTTCCTTGAGGTAATGTCGCAATTGGAACGTGCCTTCAACGTGAAAATACATATTATGAATACCCGGCATAATAATCAGCGTGTTCATGCGCATTTTAATTCTAACTATACCATAAAAGAGGTAATGGATATAATCAAGATACTTGTACCCGGATTATCGTATAAGGAAAGTAATAGAGAAATATTTATTAATTAACATATTTTAGGTTTGATTGGTTGGGTGTAGGGACAATAATGCTTGTCCATTTAGTACAATCAAGTAATTTTTTAAAAATTTTAAAGACCTAAAATGAAACAGAAACGAATTAAAGTGCTTAAGATTGTTGCAGCCCTGATGCTGGCTGGCAATCTGACTGTTCAGGCGCAGAATGTGTCGTTCAACAACGAACGTCTGACCCTGAAGCAGGCTTTTGAGAAGATCGAGTCTGTAAGCAAGTACAAAATTGCCTACAACCCTTCCCAAATCAATGTGACAAAGCTGGTGGTTCTTAATCAAAAGAACAAGTCGGTGCTTCAAGTGATGGACGAACTGCTGAAGAACAGTGGCTATGCCTACGAGGTGAAGGGCGAGCAAATAGTCATTGTTCCGCAGAAGGCAAATGCCCGGCAGAAGAAGCTGACGGTCAATGGCCGTGTAGTTGATGAAAAAGGTGAGGTAATCATTGGAGCCAATGTTGTGGAGCATGGCACAGGCAACGGAGTCGTTACAGACCTCAACGGTAATTTTTCAATTACTTCAAGTATAGGTGCATCTATAGATGTTTCCTATATAGGCTATTCATCGAAAAGAGTTACGATAAAATCTTCAAGACCACTCACTGTCCAGTTGGCAGAAGATGCAAAGATGCTTGATGAATTAGTTATCACAGCTTATGGCACGCAAACCCGCCGCAATGTGACAGGCTCTATGCAGACAATCGACTTCGGCAGTCTTCAAGACATTCCGGCAGGTCAGTTTACACAAAAGATGCAAGGTCAGATAGTCGGTGTACAGGTTAACCAGGGCACAGGTGTCCCCAGGCAGGGCATGAGTGTAAAGATTAGAGGTGCAGCCTCTCTGTCTACAGGCGCAAATCCATTATATGTTGTTGACGGATTTCCCATTGTGGGCGACATTAACAATATCAACCCTAACGAGATAGAGTCAATGTCGGTCTTGAAAGATGCTGCAGCCACTGCACTTTACGGCTCGCGGGCAGCATTTGGCGTTGTGCTGATTACAACGAAAGGAGCCAAGGCAGGAAAAACAACAGTAGACGTAAATGCCTATCTTGGAGTGCAAAGTGTTCCACAGAAGGGAAGACCCGAGATGATGAATGGAACAGAGTGGGCACAGTTCCGCAAGGAAAACTATGAAGATCTTGGCTTGGCAGTACCGGACATTTATCAGAATCCGTCGCAATACGGCAAAGGATATAACTGGTATGATGCAATGTTGAGAAGCGCAGTCATACAGGACTACAATGTTACCATTAAGGGCGGAACGGATAAATTTACTACTTCTGTAGTATTAGGGTACTACGATCAGGACGGTGTTATGCTGAACTCCGACTATAAGCGCTTTTCTGCACGTGCAAACGCAATGTATAAACTTACTCCGTCGCTTACCGCACGTTTCAGTATAGCTCCAACTTACAGCTATGAAAACCGCCCGTCGTCGGATGGAGCATTCTTCAGTGGGGGCGGACTTCTTGCCAATGCAAATCTGACACCTCCAATTCTGAACTGGAAAAATGAGGACGGCTCGCTTCCTGTCAATGTCAACACGCCGGGTGTGACGCAGGTTGAAACGCCTAACTGGGTGCGTTCTATTCAGGACACTAAAAACGAGCGTACCATCAAGCGGTTGCTTGCAAATGTGTCGCTGGAATATGCTCCCGTCAAGGGCTTGCTTATAAAAACGAGCGCAAGTGCAGATATAGGCTCTGAATTTCATAAGAATTTCCAGCCGTCTACAGCCGGACGTGCCTTTGCCGCTGCGGCAAACTCAATAAACGCATACCTCTTTGATGCCAACAACAGATACTATTCATGGCTGTGGGAGAATACTGCAACATACGACAAGACTATTGGTGCACATCACTTTGAGGTGTTGGGAGGTTACACCGTGCAACGTTTCCGCAGCGATTATACGGCTATTAGCGGCAGCAATTTTGCCGACGACCGTGTTCAGACAATTGATGCGGCACTTGTGAAGAACAATCCCACACAGGATGTTCAGGAGTGGAGTATGATGTCATTCCTGGGGCGTGTGAATTATGACCTGATGGGCAGATACCTTTTCAGTGCAAGTATCAGACGCGATGGCTCCTCCCGCTTTGGCGCAAATAACAAATGGGGTAATTTCCCGGCAGCATCAATTGGCTGGCTTGTAAATGAGGAGAAATTCATGAAGAATGCCGAGTGGCTGTCTCTCTTCAAGATACGTGCAAGTTATGGATTTATCGGTAATAATAATATCGGTAACTATACTCAATATAATGTGCTTGGAAACTCCAATACCGTATTCGGCTCAACGCCGCACAGTGGAATAGTTGTCTCAAATCTTGGAAATACAGAGCTGGGTTGGGAGCGTACAGCCGAATTCGACTTTGGCGTGGATCTGTCATTCTTGAATAATCGTATTACCTTTACTTACGATTACTACAACAAGACAACAAAAGACCTGCTGTATTCTTTGTCGGTGCCGCGTGAATCGGGCTTTTCCAACTATATGGGTAATGTGGGCAAGCTCCGCTTTTGGGGCCATGAGTTCAGCGTCGTGTCTCACAACCTGACAGGAGCGTTCAAATGGGATACGAACTTCAATATCTCATTTAGCGACAACAAGGTGCTGGAGCTGTCAGCTTTAAGCGACCAGCTTATAGCATGGACAGGTATAGTAAGCACTATCACCGAAGTAGGAGGCAGGATAGGCCAGTTCTACGGAATGGTACAGGACGGAGTATACAAGGATCAAAATGATTTTGACAACTCGCCTAAGGCAGTTGATTCTGAAGTGGGCACAATAAAGTTCCGCGATGTCAATGATGACAAGTCTATAACATACGATGATGTAGACGGTGACAAGACAATCATAGGCAATCCGTTCCCCGACTTCATATTTGGCATTACAAACAACTTTTACTATAAGAATTTTGACTTGTCGGTAGTCTGTGCAGGTTCTGTGGGTAATGACATAGCAACTCCCATGGAGCAGGGAATGACAAATCTTGACGGTCTGTTCAACGTGCTTGCAGATGTGAAGGACAGATGGCGTTCTCCTGAGAATCCCGGTTCCGGCAAATATGGAAAGACCACAAGTGCCACAGGCAGAGAGCGTGACCAGTTCCATAGCAGATACATAAAGGACGGAAGCTATTTTGCAATTAAAAACATCACTCTTGGATATACATTCCCGGCCAACAGCATAAGATACGTGAATTCACTCCGCATATATGCAAGTGTGCAGAATCCGTTCATCTTCACAAGCTATCCATACGGAAACCCTGAAGTGGGAGTGGACTTCAACGGCAATACGCCAAGCTCCTTGCTTCAAGGAGTGGACTATTCCACATATCCCGTTCCACGTACATTTACCCTGGGACTCAATATTTCATTCTAAACACAATATAAAAAACTACATATAATGAAAAAGATATCAGCGGCTATTTTATTAGCAATTACATTAGGAAGCTGTGACGATTTTCTTGAAATACCTTCAGAAACATCACTTAGCTCTGAGATTTATTATAAGTCACAAAATGATTTTGAACAAGCTGTGAACGGAGCCTATTCCATTCTCCGTGGCATGTATGCAGGCGGCGACGGAGCATGGGCAATGGGAGAACTGCGTTCCGACAATACCACCTATGCCTATAATCCAAACGACAGAGGTACCATATCGGCAGAATTTGTCAAGGACTTTATCGACGATGCCAATAATTCAGTACCATATAATAAATATGTGCGGAACTACAGCATCATATCGAATGTAAACTATTTACTGGCATCAATAGACGGAGTGGAGTTTGATGAGTCTGCAAAAAAGAATTTAAAGGGACAAGCCCTCTTCCTTCGTGCAATGGCATATTTCGACCTTGTACAATATTTCGGAAGTGTGCCGATGCACTTGACTCCTGTCAGGACTTTGGGAGATGCCACCCAGCCCTTGGCAAGTGTTGACGAGGTGTATAGTCAGATTATCAAGGATGCGTCTGAGGCTGCGGAGCTTTTGCCGGCAAAGTCGGCACAAGAGGCAGGAAGGGCAACATCTGGAGCGGCAAACATGCTGCTTGCCAATGTTTACATCAACTTGAAGAAATGGAGCGAGGCTGAAAATGTATTAAATAAGATTACGGGCTATGCACTGCTGCCGGACTACGCACAGGTGTTTGACCCCAACAACAAGAACAATGCAGAGTCGATATTTGAGATTCAGTACAAGCAGGGCAATGACGGCTACGCAAGCAATTTCTTTTATGTATTCCTTGCACAGCCGATAACTGCAGAGGAGACATCAGCCGTTACTGGTATTCCTGAAGTATCCAGAATCGTGGAAGGATATAACATTCCCACTCCCGACATCATCGGGGCATATGAGAATGGCGATTTGCGTAAAGACGCCTCTGTAGGCATGCTCATAGCTCACGGCGTAGAATATCCTTATATCAAGAAATACTGTCATCATCATGATATGACGGGAAATACTGACGATAACTGGCCTGTTTACAGATATTCGGAAACCTTGCTCTTTATGGCAGAGGCACTTAACGAACAAGGAAAAACGGCAGATGCCGCAAAATATCTTAATATGGTAAGAAATCGTGCCGGACTTGACGACACAAAGGCTACAGGGCAGGCAGAACTGAGAAATGCCATTATGAATGAGAGACGTGTTGAGCTTGCATTCGAGAATAAGCGTTGGCTTGACTTGGTTCACTATGGTGTGGCTGAACAAGTTATGAAAGCATACGGAGAGAGGGTTAAGGCAAATCCGCAGGCATATTATTTCCCGGCAGGATATACCGTCGCTCCACAGTCCTATACTAATATCCGGATATTATATCCATTACCGGCAGCAGAAGCTGCCCTGACAGTATATTTTTAGTTTTTAACATCGTGGTTAGCCCGGCTTTTCGGGCTAACCGCAAAACAAGTTATCTATGAACAAGTATTGTTATATCCTTTCCATTTTCATATTCTGTGTCATGTCCGTTATGCCGGTGTGCGCTGATAATCTGCGTGTGTCAAACCTGAAGGTGGAATATGAAAGCATGCCTATGGGCGTGAATACAGAACAGCCCCGCTTCTCGTGGCAAATGACGGATAATAATCATCTGCGTGGAAGAAGGCAGGTTGCCTATAGGATTGTTGTTGCCGATAGCTCGGGAGAAACGGTCTGGGACAGTAAAAAGGTGTATTCAGACATATCCTTGAATATTGCTTACGGCGGACAAAAGCTAAGACCGTCAACAAGGTACTGTTGGTTTCTTGAGGTGTGGGACCAGGATTCCAACCGTATTACGGGTGAGTCATATTTTGAAACAAGCTTGTCGGCAGGCAGCAACAGCATTGACAGTTGGAGCGGAGCGCAATGGATAGGTGTGCATGATGCCGACCAGGCACTGTATGCCCAATACCTGCCGGTGTTCCGTCTTGGTTGTACGTTAGCCCTAAGTGAAAAAGACAGCTCGCGCAAGGCGGCAATCCTGTATGGCGGTAACGATGAAAGGCTCCAGGACAGCAGGTTTAATCATTGGAATATTCAGGCAGATAGGGACTCATCATATATAAAGGTTGAGCTTGACGCTTCCGGAGTGTTTGACGGGCGGCAGGCACAACTGATAATTTATAGGAAAGGATATTCAAAGGAAGAGTATGGTGAAACGGTAATCAAGTCATTCCTGATACCTGCGGATATAGTAAACAGCAACAATGTCTATCTGAGACATCGTATAGACTTGTCATCGAATCTTGGAGAGACAAACATTTACCTTGACGGTAGCGAGATAGGCAGGGCGAATCTCAATCCTGCCGGTGCAGGCGGCGATTTCATTGCCTATCCTGTTGTAGGCGATGTGGGAGTGAGCCTTGATGGCGGTCAGGCTGCATCGTTCTCCGACTTCACTATTTCCAATTATCGTTCTCCGTCAGGACTTATTGCATCTGTCGGCGAATTGGACATTCTGGGCAATGGCTTGTTCCGGCTTATTAATCCTTCAAGAAACTCCATGCCGAGATTCAGGAGTACATTTAATATAGAGAAGGACATAAAGTCTGCCAGATTATATGTGACGGCAAGAGGTGTATATGACTTTATGGTCAATGGACAGAAAACAGGTACCGACTATCTTAATCCCGGAATTACCCAATACAATAAAACTCACTTGTTTCAGACATTTGACATTACGGAGCTGATACATAAAGGTGAAAATGTCGTAGCTGCAATGCTCGGTGAAGGCTGGTGGTGTGGTGGTGCCACTTTTGAAGGCAAGAACTGGAATTATTTTGGCGACAGACTTTCACTGCTTGCGAAGCTGACTGTAACATACTCTGACGGCACTATTCAAAACTTCGTTTCAAATCCCGCAGAATGGAAATATTCAACAGATGGACCGGTAATATACAGCAGTTTATTCCAAGGTGAGGTGTATGATGCAAGAAAGGAAGCCCAAGACTGGACAAATACCGGATTTGACGACAGTTCATGGAAGACTCCTGTGGTTATTCCTGTTGAAGGACATGTAAGTTCTGATGGATGGGGAAACGGTCCGGCTGTGAATGACTACAGTCATTTTGAACTTATTCCTCAATATGGACAGACAATCCGCGAAAACAGGCAAATCGAGGCAAAAAGCGTAATCAGGATTTCCGACGGTGCATATATTTATGATATGGGGCAGAATATGGTGGGAATCCCCAGAATTAAGTTTGAAGGAATGGAACCTGGCACAAAGATCAAGATGAGATATGCCGAGGTGCTGTATCCCGACCTGCCTGAATACAAGGGAAAGCAAGGCACTCTGATGCTTGAGAACATCAGGGCAGCAATGGCTCAAGACTTATATATAGCCAAAGGCGGTGAGGAGATTTTTTCTCCACATTTCACCAATCACGGCTACAGGTATATTGAGATTTCAGGAATCGGTAAGGCACTGCCTGTGGAGAATGTACGGGGCATAGTGCTCAGTTCCATAGAGCGTTTTTCTGCCTCATACGAAACGTCTGATACATTGGTCAACAAACTGTGGAATAATATCCTTTGGTCGTCATTGGGTAATTTCATGTCTGTGCCTACCGATTGTCCCCAGCGAAATGAAAGACTTGGGTGGGCAGGAGATATTTCAGTATTCTCACGCACGGCAACATATCTTGCCGAACTGCCACAGTTCCTCCGCAGGTATTTGAGGTGTATGAGAGATGTTCAGAGAGCTGACGGACGTATGCCCGACATTGCTCCTTTAGGAGGCGGATTCGGAGGAATGCTTTGGGGTAGTGCAAGCATCACCGTGGCTTGGGAAGACTTTCTTCAATATGGAGACAAGTCAATGCTTGCCGAACATTATGACGCAATGGCAAAATACATTGACTATATCCATAACAGCACCATAGATGCAAATACAAACATCATAGTGCAGGACAGACAATGGGGAGACCTTGGCGACTGGCTCGGCTTAGAGGATGGAAAAAACGACAAGTCGCTCTTTTGGGAAGCATACTTCATCTACGACCTTGACATCATGTCGCGTATGGCGGCACAGCTCGGCAGAACTGACGATGAAAGACGGTTCTCGGCGTTGCGTGACTCACGCAAGCAGTTCTTTATAGAGACTTACATTGACAATGTTACGGGCAAGACTATTTCATCGGGTTTCGGTAACAATCCCAAGGGCAGCGTCATCGACACGCAGACATCATACGTGCTGCCGCTTGCACTGAATGTGGTTGAAGGCGAGTTGAGGCAGAAAATGATGGAGAACCTTGTGTGCTCAATTGAACGGGAAGGAAGAATGGACAACGGAAAGGCTTGTCCGTCGTACTCGCTGCTTACTGGCTTTATAGGAACTTCGTGGATAAACAATGCCCTGTCTGATGGTGACCGTTCTGATGTTGCATATCGTTTGCTGCTTAACAGGCAGTATCCGTCATGGCTGTATCCTGTGACACAAGGCGCCACTACCATCTGGGAGCGGCTTAACTCCTATACTCACTCCAACGGCTTTGGTGGCAACAACCGCATGAATTCATTCAATCATTATTCTTTTGGCGCAGTGGGAGCGTGGCTGATAAATCATTCTTTGGGTATCCGCCGTGATGAGAGCTGTCCGGGATTTAAACACTTCTTTATAAAACCGGAAGTTGATCCGACAGGCAATTTGTCATACGCCAAAGGTCACTATGACTCGATGTACGGAAGAATAGAAAGTCAATGGAAGGTCGTTGATGACGGTGTTATCTATTGTTTCACGATACCGGCAAATACATCTGCTACTGTAATGATTCCATCGCGTTCAATAAAATCGGTTCGCGAGAACGGGCATTTGATAAGCAAGTCTATTTCTGGCATTGCATCTTGCAAACACATCGACGGATATGTAATGATGGAATTGTATTCAGGAAAATATTCATTTACGGTCAGTAAATAAGGGAAGTTTACAGCTTGTCTGTGCTTGTATGGAAAAGAGGATAACTAAAACTTTAAGCTTTATTTATTTTCTTTTCCAGTTTTTGGGTAATGTGGAAAAAAGCAGTAATTTTGTCGTTGGGAAACAAACATTTCCCATTTGATATGATGCCACTGCCATTTTCCAAAAATAGGGGGGTGTGTCATAAACCTGTGACATGCCCTCTTTTGTGTAATTTATGGCATAAA
>JAUNSB010000125.1:0-10614 GCA_030539375.1 Prevotella sp. | reverse complement strand
TTGTCACTTCTTTTGGGGCTCCGAAAGTGACAACTTTTTCTAGTATAAGTCAGATTTTTGTAAATTATTATCCGACTTTTCATTACGTTTCCACCACCACCAATAGTCTTGCGGAAGTTGCGGAACTGGTGGAAACTCTAACTGCACATTATTTTTGGGGGGACACAAAATTATTCTATATCACTAACTAATAAGTATTTATATGCTATCAGTAATACATTATGAACTAAAATTAATTGTTATGTTTTTTTAGTCATTACTTAAGCTTGTGTAAAATAAATTTTATAAGTTCTGAAACAAATGGCTATAAGTCTTGCTTCAAGAACAAAAGAACCGTGCCAGAAAGTTTTTTGCATTTTTTTTGGAGGAGTGAAAAAAATGTTGTAATTTTGCAACCTAAAAAATATAATCTGTACACATTATATATAATATATGGAATTAGCAAGTAAATACGATCCACAGTCAGTGGAGTCGAAATGGTATCAATATTGGCTTGACAACAAACTGTTTAGCAGCAAGCCTGATGGTAGAGAACCCTACACTATAGTTATCCCGCCACCAAACGTCACCGGTGTGCTTCACATGGGCCACATGCTCAACAACACCATTCAGGATATCCTTGTGCGCCGCGCGCGCATGAAGGGTAAGAATGCCTGTTGGGTGCCCGGCACCGACCACGCATCAATTGCCACTGAGGCTAAGGTGGTGAACCGTCTGGCAGAACAGGGCATAAAGAAAACAGACCTCACACGCGAGGAATTTCTCAAGCACGCTTGGGAGTGGACCAACGAGCACGGAGGCATAATCCTGAAGCAGTTGCGCCGCTTAGGTGCAAGCTGTGACTGGGACCGCACAGGCTTCACCATGGACGAGGTGCGTAGCGAGAGCGTGATAAAAGTGTTCTGCGACCTTTATAACAAGGGACTCATCTACCGCGGTGTGCGCATGGTGAACTGGGACCCTAAGGCACTCACCGCACTATCTGACGAGGAGGTTATATATAAAGAGGAGCACACGAAGCTCTATTATATGAAGTATTACGTGAGCGACGACTGCACAGTGACCGACGAGGAAGTGGCACAGGAAGGCTGCGTGGTGCACAAGGACGAGAAGGGATATTATGCAGTGGTTGCCACCACACGTCCTGAGACTATCATGGGCGACGTGGCAATGTGCATCAACCCCAACGACCCGAAGAACACATGGCTGAAGGGCAAGAAGGTGATTGTGCCGATGGTTGGCAGAGTGATTCCCGTGATTGAGGACGACTATGTGGACATTGAGTTTGGTACAGGCTGTCTGAAGGTTACCCCTGCCCACGACGTGAACGACTATATGCTGGGCGAGAAGTACAACCTGGAGGCTATCGACATATTCAACGATGATGCAACACTTTCCGAGGCTGCCGGTCTGTATGTTGGTCAGGACCGCTTTGTGGTGCGCAAGCAGATTGCAATAGACATGCAGGAAGCCGGACTGATGGAGAAGATTGAGGACTACGACAACAAGATAGGATGCTCGGAGCGCACAGGTGTGCCCATTGAGCCAAAGCTCTCTATGCAGTGGTTCCTGAAAATGGAGCATCTGGCAAAGATTTCGCTGTCGCCAGTGATGGACGATGATATAATGTTCTATCCTGCAAAATACAAGAATACCTACCGCCACTGGCTTGAGAACATCAAGGACTGGTGCATCAGCCGCCAGCTGTGGTGGGGACACCGCATACCTGCATACTATATGCCTCAGGGAGGATATGTTGTTGCCGAGACTGCAGAGAAGGCACTGGAGATGGCACGTGAGAAGAGCGGCGACAACACCTTGCAGCTCTCCGACCTGCGTCAGGACGAGGACGCTCTCGATACATGGTTCTCGTCGTGGCTGTGGCCTATCTCGCTGTTCGACGGCATCCGCAATCCCGACAATGAGGAGATAAATTATTATTATCCCACAAGCGACCTTGTGACTGGTCCGGACATTATTTTCTTCTGGGTGGCACGCATGATTATGGCTGGCTACGAGTACAGGGGCAAGATGCCGTTCAAGCACGTTTACTTCACTGGTATCGTGCGCGACAAGCTCGGCCGCAAGATGTCAAAGAGTCTGGGTAACAGTCCCGACCCGCTGATGCTTATCGACAAGTTCGGTGCCGACGGCGTGCGTATGGGTATGATGCTAGCTGCTCCTGCCGGCAACGACATTCTGTTTGACGAGGCACTTTGCGAGCAGGGACGCAACTTCAACAACAAGATATGGAATGCCTTCCGTCTGGTGAAGGGCTGGCAGACTGCCGACAAAGTGCAGCCAGAGGAGTGTAAGATTGCAACTGCATGGTTTGACGCAAAACTGAAGCAGACAGCCGCCGAGGTTGACGATTTGTTTAAGAAATACCGTCTGTCGGAGGCTCTTATGGCTGTATATAAGCTGTTCTGGGACGAGTTCTCAAGCTGGTATCTCGAAATGATTAAGCCTGCATACGGTGAGCCGCTCGACAGCAAGACAATGGATGCCACAATCGGTTTCTTCGACACTCTGCTGAAGATGCTGCATCCGTTTATGCCGTTCATTACCGAGGAGCTGTGGCAGCACATCTGCGACCGCAAGCAGGGCGACAGCATCATGCTGGAATGCCTGAAGCTCGATGCTCCTACAGAAGCCGAGCAGAAGCTGATTGCCGAGATTGAGAATGTGAAGCAGATTGTGAGCGGTGTGCGTACCGTGCGCAATCAGAAGAACATCCCGCCGAAAGAACAGCTTGAGCTTCAGGCTGTAAGTGCAAATAAGTATGCCGCATACGACAGCGTGATTGTTAAGATGGCAAATGTGAAGGCTGTGAATGTAGTCAGCGAGAAAGACAGCATGGCATCGGCATTCATGGTTGGCACCGACGAGTATGCCGTTCCTGTGGGCAACATGATTGACGTGGCTGCCGAGATCGAAAAGATGGAGGCACAGCTGAAGCATCTCGAAGGCTTCCTCATGGGCGTGAAGAAAAAACTGTCCAATGAGCGTTTTGTGGCAAATGCTCCCGAGCAGGTGGTTGCACTTGAGCGCAAGAAGCAGGCAGACAGCGAAGAAAAAATCGCCGCGCTGAAAGAGAGCATCGCTGCTCTGAAAGGCAATAAGTAGGAACACGTAAAATAATCAATTGATTTACGTAAACGTTTTAAGTTTGCGAAATAGATAAAAAAATGTTATAAAAACCGCCGTTTTGTAAGCTTTAGGTTGCAAAACGGCGGTTTCATTTACTCTTCGGGTTAATTTGACTTAATCTAAATCAATTTGTACTCATTTTGTTCATAAAATATTTTGCAGTAGCTGAAAAACTCCGTACCTTTGCACTCAGAAAAAGATATTTTTGATTTGTTTTAGTAGATTAGTTTTTAAGTAGTTTGTTTTGAACCGGATGTCGTGAGACAGCCGGTTTTTGTTGTATCGTATTCTTCATTTTTCACTCTTCATTCTTCATTTAAAAGGTTAAATATATAAAATTAGATGTGTGAAATTTTGTGTATGTCGTGAAAAATGTCTAACTTTGCAAAGATTTAGTGGCGGTTGTGGCTGTCACACATTCAAGAAACAACTTATATGTAATATAAATCTAAACTTTATGTCAGAAAATAAAGAAAAGCTTTTTGGCGAGTTTCAGGCTCCTACCAAGCAGGAATGGCTTGACAAGATTCAGGTGGATCTTAAGGGTGCCGACTTTGAGAAGAAGCTCGTATGGAGAACAAACGAAGGGTTCAACATGCAACCTTTCTACCAGCGCGAGGACGTGCTGAAACTGCAGACTCCCGAGGCTCTGCCCGGAGAGTTCCCGTTTGTGCGTGGTAACAAGAAGGACAACAACCTCTGGTATGTTCGTCAGGACATCAACGTCAGCGATGTGAAAGAGGCAAATGCCAAGGCTCTCGACATCCTCAACAAGGGTGTTGACTCTCTCGGTTTCCATCTGCCTGCATCAATGGTGAGCAAGGAGAATGTCGAGGCTCTGCTCGAAGGTATTTGCTGCGACATTGCCGAGGTGAACTTCTGCACCTGCAAGCGTGCGTCGGTGGAGTTGGCAAAGATTCTTGCCGACTACTTTGCAGCCAAGGGCTACGACAAGGAGAAGGTTGTGGGCTCAATCGACTGGGATCCATTAGAGAAGATTGTGATGAAGGGTAAGGACGTTCAGGCTCTGCTCCAGCTGGCAAAGCCTATGGTTGAGACTCTTGCTGAGTATCCAAACTTCCGATGCGTGACTGTAAACGCTGCTGCCCTCAACAATGCCGGCGCATTCTGCTCTCAGGAGCTGGGCTACGCTCTTGCATGGGGTAACGAGTACATGCAGCAGATGACAGAGGCTGGCGTTGACGCCACTCTGGCAGCCAAGAAGATAAAGTTCAACATGGGTATCTCTGAGAACTACTTCATGGAGATTGCCAAGTTCCGTGCCGCACGTCTGCTCTGGGCTACCATCGTGAAGCAGTATGAACCAAAGTGCGACTGTGCCTGCAAGATGTGCGTGAACGCAGTTACATCGACTTACAACATGACACTGTTCGACAGCTATGTGAATCTGCTCCGCTCACAGACCGAGACCATGAGCGCTGCTCTTGCAGGCGTTCACAGTATCGTGGTTACCCCGTTCAATGCCGCTTACGAGCAGCCAACAGAGTTCTCAGAGCGTATTGCACGCAACCAGCAGCTTCTGCTTAAGGAAGAGAGTCATTTCGACAAGGTGGTTGACCCGTCGGCAGGTTCTTACTTCATCGAAGAGCTTACAACATCGCTCGCCAACGTGGCATGGAAGATATTCCTGGGCGTTGAGGAGCAGGGCGGTTTCCTTGAGGCTATCAAGGCAGGCGCTGTGCAGGATGACATCAACGCAACCAATAAGAAGCGTCATGAGAACACCGGCAAGCGCCGCGAGTTTATGCTCGGTACAAACCAGTTCCCTAACTTCACCGAGACAAGCGAGGGCAAGCGCAGTGTGTGCAAGACCTGCTGCTGCGGTCACAAGGACGAAGAGGCAGCTCCATTCAAGAGTATCCAAAGCACTCGTCTGGCTGCTGACTTCGAGGATCTGCGCATTCAGACCGAGGAGAGCGGCAAGGTTCCGACAGCATTCATGCTTACTATCGGCAGTCTTGCATGGCGTCAGGCACGTGCACAGTTCAGCTGCAACTTCCTTGCCTGCGGCGGATATAAGGTGATTGACAATCTTGGTTTCGAGACAGTGGAGGAGGGTGTTGACGCCGCTCTTGCAGCAGGTGCCGACATCGTTGTGCTCTGTTCTTCAGACGATGAGTATGCAGAGTATGCTGAGCCGGCATTCAAGTATCTCAACGGTCGTGCAATGTTCATTGTGGCAGGTGCTCCTGCATGTATGGAAGACCTCAAGGCTAAGGGCATAGAGAACTTCATCCACGTGAAGTGCGACGTGCTGCAGACACTGAAGGGATATAACGAGAAACTTGGTATAAAATAATAAGGAGGACTGCAACAATGAGAAAGAATTTTAATGATATAGACATTTTTGGCGGCATAAAGGCTGCCGACGGCTCGGAGTGGCAGAAGGCTAACGGTATCGCCGCCAACTGGAAGACTCCTGAGCATATCGAAGTAAAGCCTGTATATACAAAGGAAGACCTTGAGGGCATGGAGCATCTTGACTTCACTGCCGGTATTCCTCCATATCTGCGTGGTCCTTACTCTATGATGTATCCTTTCCGTCCATGGACCATCCGTCAGTATGCCGGATTCTCTACAGCCGAGGAGAGTAACGCATTCTATCGCCGTAACCTCGCTTCAGGACAGAAGGGTCTGTCAGTGGCATTCGACCTTCCTACACACCGTGGCTACGACCCCGACAATGAGCGCGTGGTAGGTGACGTGGGTAAGGCTGGTGTGTCTATCTGCAACGAGGAGAATATGAAGGTGCTGTTCGACGGTATTCCGTTGAATAAGATGTCAGTGTCAATGACAATGAACGGTGCCGTGCTGCCTATCCTGGCGTTCTACATCGTGGCTGGTCTGGAGCAGGGCGCAAAGCTTGAGGAGATGGCTGGTACAATCCAGAACGATATTCTGAAGGAGTTCATGGTGCGTAACACCTATATATATCCACCTGCATTCTCAATGAAGATTATCGCCGACATCTTCGAGTACACATCTCAGAACATGCCTAAGTTCAACTCTATCTCTATCTCAGGCTATCACATGCAGGAGGCAGGAGCAACAGCCGACATTGAGCTTGCCTATACTCTTGCCGACGGTATGGACTATATCCGTGCCGGTGTGAACGCAGGTATCGACGTTGATGCCTTTGCTCCGCGTCTGAGCTTCTTCTGGGCTATCGGCGTGAACCACTTCATGGAGATTGCCAAGATGCGTGCAGGCCGTCTGCTCTGGGCAAAGATTGTGAAGAGCTTCGGCGCAAAGAACCCGAAGTCACTTGCTCTGCGTACACACAGCCAGACTTCAGGATGGTCGCTCACCGAGCAGGACCCGTTCAACAACGTTGGACGTACATGTATTGAGGCTATGGCTGCCGTGCTCGGTCATACACAGTCTCTGCACACCAACGCCCTTGATGAGGCTATCGCATTGCCTACAGATTTCTCGGCTCGTATTGCCCGTAACACTCAGATTTATATCCAGAACGAGACAAAGGTGTGCAAGCACATCGACCCATGGGCTGGTTCATACTATGTGGAGTCGCTCACCAACGAGCTGGTTCACAAGGCATGGGAGCACATTCAGGAAATCGAGAAGATGGGCGGTATGGCAAAGGCTATCGAGACAGGTCTGCCAAAGATGCGCATCGAGGAGGCTGCAGCCCGTACTCAGGCTCGTATCGACTCTGGCGTTCAGACAATTGTTGGTATCAACAAGTATCGTCTTGACCATGAGGATCCAATCGACATCCTTGAGGTGGACAACACTGCAGTGCGCAAGCAGCAGGAGGAGAGCCTCGCTCAGGTTCGTGCTTCACGCGACGAGGCAGCATGCAAGGCTGCACTTGCAGAGATTACAGAGTGCGTGCGCGAGTTCAACGAGGGCAAGAAGAGTGAGAACAACCTTCTTGCACTTGCCGTAAAGGCAGCCAGCCTGCGCTGTACATTGGGAGAAATCAGCGACGCCTGCGAGGAAATCGTGGGTCGCTATAAAGCAGTAATTAGAACTATTTCAGGCGTGTATTCATCAGAAAGTAAGAACGACAGCGACTTCGACCAGGCTTGCAAGCTTACAGAGGAGTTCGCACAGCAGGAGGGTCGTCGTCCGCGTATTTTCATCGCAAAGATGGGTCAGGACGGTCACGACCGTGGTGCAAAGGTAGTTGCAACAGGTTATGCCGACTGTGGTTTCGACGTGGACATGGGACCTCTGTTCCAGACTCCTGCCGAGGCTGCGCGTGAGGCTGTTGAGAACGACGTTCACGTTGTAGGTGTGTCATCACTTGCAGCTGGTCACAAGACTCTTGTTCCTCAGCTCATCGAGGAGCTCAAGAAGCTCGGTCGTGAGGACATCATGGTCATTGCCGGCGGTGTTATCCCGGCTCAGGACTACGACTTCCTCTATCAGGCTGGTGTGGCTGCCATCTTCGGTCCTGGCACATCGGTTGCCAAGGCTGCGGTCAGCATGATGAACATCCTGCTTGACAAGGAATAAGTCAATCATCACTAAACAAAAAAATCACCGGATTGCAATTATAGCAGTCTGGTGATTTTTTGTTGTTCCCATTAGAATCATAATTCGCTGATTTAGAATCCTAATTAGCTGTCTTATTGAACACCAAATAAAAAAACATTACTGAAAATTTGGTGGTCTCAATATTTTTTCCTATTTTTGCAGTCGATTCTCGGAGTACCCTAATATTCTTTGTGGAAAGTGCTGAAAAGTCAGCTAAACAACACCCCGGAGGAAAGTGGTACACCTACGCCGGAACCAATGATTAGGAGCCAGTCTCTTTTTCTGCGGCGCAGTCGGGTGGGAGGGGATTGCTATTTATGAGAAAGCGTTTACATGCGCTTTGTTCTTGACACTCTGAAATTCTCGCAAAATTTCTTGAAATAGTCAGAACATGGCAACAGTAGATGCTCATGGGATGTTTTTATAGGCATCCCTTTATGCCTATACGCATGCCTTATATATAATAAGGTGTGTGCTTGGGGTGTATAGGGATAATTATATAAACACATCGGCGTGGGTTCTGCGTTGCTCGTTCAACTATTTCGGGCAATGCGAGAAGCCTCAGAGTGTGGAACGAGTGACATTGTCAGACTTCCACGCTTTTTTGTATATAGCCGTAAACAATCTAATCAAAAGAAAAAGCTGATGCAGGGAGGTCGCGGAGGCAAGAAAAACGTAAGAAAATTATGGATATTCCTAAACTGACAATGAAAAGAGAGGACGTACAAACAGCTATGGCACGAACCTTTAAACGTGATGTAAAATTATTAAAGTTCTCGCGTAAATACGATATACTTAAGGTCTCAGGTGATGGTGTATGTACTTTTACCTTACAAGATGAATATATGGGAGCTGGAGAATATAGATATATGGCTACTGTAGAATTGGAAGAAATGACGGATATGTGTATAAAAAGTAGTAAGTTTAGGTTGGATGGACGAGTGAGTGTTACAAGCGATGAAAGCAACTCTCCTGTCATTCAATTTCTTGATACAATATCAATAAATAAATGTTTATAAAAATGGAGATTTCTAAAGAAGAGTTCACCTATTTTTCAGAAATGTTGGCGCAAAAGTTTGAATTTAACCAGCATAAAATTGATGCAAATTTGGATGACCTTGAAAAAATATTGGGGCAGCCATTGTTGATACAGACAAAAACAAAGGACGTCGATAGGATTAAGTTTAAAGACTTGCCGGACAATCAAATAGTTTTTTATACAAGAACGAAGAAAAGTGCTGTGTTTTATTTGGCAAAACATTTCAGAAATTGTGCTTCACATAAAGGACGTATTACTAAAAAGAAAGTAGGCGACAGCTATATATATTCGTTTGAGGATAAATCTGGGGGTAAAGCAACGTTGCGCTGTAAATTGTCAAAAGAAACATTAATATTATTAATAAATAAATTATATGATGAAAACAAAAATTCTTAAGCCGCTGCTTGCAATGGCATGTCTGTTGAGCAGCATCAATGCTTCAGCCTACGACTTTAAGGTTGATGGCATTTATTACGATGTCGTGTCATTGAGTGAGTTAACTTGCAAGGTTGTAGGTGGATATAACGGATTTTCCGGTGATGTGGTAATACCTGCTCATGTAAATTATGCTAATAAGACTTTGACCGTTGTAGGGATTGCAGATAAGCTATTTTACTCTCGTTCAGAACTAACGGGAATAACAATTCCTAATACTATTACGTCAATTAGCAACTTTATGTTTGAGCGCTGCGAAAAATTAGAGCGTGTGAAGATTGATGATGGAGATTCTGTTTTGGAGTTTGGAGATGACGTATTCTTTTTATGCCCTATAAAATCGTTATATATAGGTCGTAATTTTTCGTATCGTTGTAATCCTTCGGATCCTTATTATTATAAAGACTCACCTTTTTATGGGATTAAAACTTTAAAAGAAGTGACGATTGGAAATTCCGTGAGCGAGATAAGTGATGCTGCGTTAGCTTATTGTAGTGGTCTTACAAGCATAGTTATTCCTAATTCTGTTATAAAAATAGGTTCTTCTGCGTTTCGTGGTTGTAGTGGTCTTACGAGCGTAACCATTCCTAATTCCGTGACCGAGATAGGTCGTAGTGCGTTCGATGGTTGTAGAGGTCTTACGAGTATAACTATCCCTAATTCCGTGACTGAGATAGGTAGTGGTGCGTTCTATGATTGTAGTGGTCTTACGAGCATAACTATTGGAAATTCCGTGACTAAGATAGGTTCTTCTGCGTTCGATGGTTGTAGAGGTCTCACGAACATAACTATTCCTAATTCCGTGACCGAGATAGGGTGGATGGCATTCTGTGATTGTATTTAGAAGGGTGTAATCAACTGCATATAATGAGAAACACTTGTAAATAAACCACTGATTATCAATATTATTTAAATTTTAACACTTCACAGTTAGTTTTTGGTGCTTCGACATTTTCCGTATAATTTTGTGACGTATTTCTATCGCGGTGAATGTACGGGGCTTTATTTTTGCCACAAAATTCAAGTCCGATGACAAAGGTTGACAACGGTTCACAGACAGAGACAAAAGACTGTACGAAATGCGAAAGTCGTTACAAAAGTCAAGGAGGTTGACAACAGACGACAATAGTTGACTTCCGTTCACTCTCCGATGGAATACACAGAAAAGAGTGTAAAACATTAAAATAAGGGAAGAATGAAGACAACCAAGAAATGCGCATTTTGCGGCAGGACATTCACGTCCAACAGCGGTATGCAGAAATACTGTTGTGTTCGTTGTGCTGATGAAGCTAAGAAAGCGAAGAAGAAACGACAGCAGGACTTGCTTAATGCCGTAGGACCAGTTTTAGAGATACAGCGTCAGGAGTATCTCACCTTTTCAAAGGCGGCTATCCTCATGGGATGCTCGCGCCAGTACATTTATAAGCTCGTGGCACAAGGCAAGCTGAAAGCCTCACGCATCAGTA
>JAUNSB010000124.1:0-10647 GCA_030539375.1 Prevotella sp. | reverse complement strand
GAAAGAGTTTATTGACATGAATATTCGTTATGTATCGTGCCATAATTATATAATATTTAATCAAACAATGTTTTTTCCTTTGAATTTATTTTGGTTTGGCAATAGTCGTCCGTTCATATATCATTCCGTCTATCTTGGTTCTAAGTGTACGTTTCGACCATCTTTGGTCGGCATCCGACAACAGATTGTTGCCTGTATGTGGAATTGGACTGTTTTCTTTCATACTATCCTCTAATGAAATGTTATCAACTTTGTTTGTTCTATCTTTTGGGCAAGCATTGCCTCCACCTTTGCGAGCAAAGTCTCTTTTTCTCATCAACCTCATCCTGTGCATGATAAAAATTGAGACATTTTTCGCTTCCTTTCAAGTTCCTTGACTGCTCGCTGCAACCACACTTTCTCAGGCAGCTGGGCTGTCTTTTTGCTCTCACTCTTGCGAAAATTGAAATCACTTAGAAGAGTGCAAAGTTAACAATTTTTTTCATGATATTCACATTTACTGTTTTTTTTAACAAAGATTGTTTATAAACTATCAACAGAAACGGCTTCACGACATGAATTTTGTACATCATAACCTTACTTTTCGTCCAAAACATGCTTGATTCTCAATTATTTTCTATACTTTTGCAAAGTATTAATACATACTTTATAATATATGATACGTAAAGCAACAGAAAAAGATATACCTCAAGTCGTAGCAATTTATGATGCAATTCACGATGCGGAGAAAGCTGGTGTGATGTGCGTAGGATGGATGAAGGGTGTCTATCCCACAAAGAGCACTGCTGTGGAGGCTCTTCAACGGGAGGACCTTTTTGTATACGATAAAGAAGGAACGGTTTATGGTTCTGCAATTATCAATAGAAATCAACTGGATTGTTATGGACAGGCAAACTGGGCCATAAAAGCTGAGAACGAGGAGGTTATGGTTTTGCACACTCTAACAATATCTCCTTCATCAGTAAATAAAGGTATAGGGAGCGAGTTTGTCCTGTTCTATGAAGAATATGCACGAAACAACCATACCAAAGTGCTCCGCATTGACACACAGGAGAATAATGTTGCAGCACGCCGTCTTTATGCCCAATTAGGATTTCAGGAAACAGATATCATCGACTGCTCATTTCAGGGGATACACGACATCAGATTGGTTCTTTTAGAAAAAAGCTGCCTTCTTGATGCGTAAGGGCATCAATGCCATAATTCTCTTAACTGAAAACAATTAAAATTCCAATAAAACACAAACCTTCTGCATTTTATCGGAATAAAATGCAGAAATAGCGGCAGTATACTCCGATAAAATGCAAATATTTTCTTTTTTAGAAAAAATAGCGTCACTATCAGAACGAATAGCCAAGTCCCAAAGAGCAATATTCCTGGAACTGGAAATAGCCTAACTTGTCGTCATACTTGCTGTGATCGTCGAAACGGGGATACATGAAGATGTGGGCGCTGATATAGCGGCTCACCCTGATGGCAAAGGTGTTCTCCCACTCTATCTGTGTGCGCTTGTAGGACGTGTACCAATACAGGCGTGTTTTCCACGACACCTGCTCACTGATTTTCCATTCGGCATTGGCAGTAAGCTGCGAACCGAACTCCTCCAGCGTGTGGTGGTTTCCGGTCTTATAGCTGTTCCATAAATCCCTGCGGTCGACATATCTGAAGTTGAACGACAGGAATGACATATTCACATTTCCCTTCAACCGGTTGTTCTTTGTTGCAATGGTATAGTCGAGACCGACACCGAGGTTTACATTGAACGGCGACATAAAATCGCTGTACACTTTCTTGTCGTTGCTTTTCAGTCCTTGTGTAAACTGCGTGTAAGCCAACAGCTGCAGTGTGTAATACCATTGCTTGTGTGCCTGCAGTCCTAACTTACCAGTGTAACGTATAAGGTCGTTGTTGGTCTTGAACTTATGGAGGGTATCGCCGCGTGAAGTCTGGAAACCGAGCTTCAGCTCCAGCTTGTTCTCAAACTTCAGACGGCTCTTGTTGTTGTAGTTGGCATTGAGGGTCACGTCGCCCACCATCGAGTAATTGCTCTCGCCACCTTTATACCAATTGCCGCTCACATAGTTCTGGATAAACTGCAGATTGCCGTTGCCGTTGTACGTCCAAAACTTAGGCTTCATTATGACAATTCCCATGGTTGGCGCCGGAAGAAACTTGTCCTCAGGCTTCACTTCCACACGCTCCACGATGTCATTTTTCACCTTCACCTTTTTATCCACCACGTCATTCCTTATCTTTCCGGCATCCTTCAGCTTTGTCTCGCTATTGCGCACAAGGTCAGGACGTTTCAGATAAATATTCATCAGAACATTATCCACCTCGTCGTCCACCTCATCGACATTTGCCATGGAATTGAATATAGAAAGATTTTTCTTGGCAGAGGAATGAAAGAATGTCAGCGGCGAGAACAGGCGGTACAATCTGCCGTCGCCATACGCAACCTGTTTCAAAGAGTCGTGAACATGCAGCAGCGAGTCATATTTATGTTCAAACATGCGCAGCGAGTCAGCGTATGCATTAAGAATCGCCATACTGTCCACAGCCACACGGCGCGACATACGCCTGTCACGCTGTTTGGCATCAATATTTCCCAACACACACACTATTCCGATAAATACCAAAATCAATCTTGTCTTCATCTAAACACTAAATGATATTTTTCCGTTACACCTTATTTATATATATACTTCAAAATCCTTACTTACCAGTTCATCAGCCGACGGAGATACGCGCTCAGTTCGTCCGCCATTCTCTGATGGCTTGCTGCCGACGGATGATAGTCGGCACCATACACTCCCGGTCCTGGCATCATTGGTGTCATGTCGAAACGGTAGACATTGTTGTCGCCACGGTCGGCGGCGGCATTTTGTGCCGTGTCGAGAGCGCGCTTGACATCCTCAAGAGCCTTGCCGCTCATCATTGTTCCGGTGAGCAGCACAATTTTTGTATTGGGATAATGCGAGCGGAGAGTTTTCACAAACTCCACGTAGCCACGGGTGAGCAGCGTTGTGTCGTAGGTGTCAAGGCTGGTGTCGTTGGTACCGAGG
The DNA here is from genome assembly GCA_030539375.1 of Prevotella sp. Taxonomy (GTDB): domain Bacteria; phylum Bacteroidota; class Bacteroidia; order Bacteroidales; family Bacteroidaceae; genus Prevotella. The sequence goes on along the minus strand of JAUNSB010000124.1, from coordinate 7,582 downwards.
TTGAGACACACCACATCGGGAGTGAAGCGTGAGAAATCCCACAGCTCGCCCTTCTGCCCGAACTGTGTGTACTTATAGGTGTTTGGCATATTGTAGTCAGTGCCTTGACGTGGCGCGCCATAATATCTGTAGATACCTATTCCCGAACGTGCCACCACAAAGCACTGTGCGTTCAGCTTGCGGGCAGTCAGCGCATCGTAGGCATCCCACTGGTTCTCGGTGGCATAGTCGAATCCACACTTCTCGCTTACAGCCTCATTGCCATAACCGCAAGTAATGGAATTGCCTATAAATTCTATTTTGCGCCCAGGCAGCGCCACACTCTTTACCGTGGCATCCTTGTCAACATACAATCCATAGATGCGCGGCTGCATCTCGTAACCTTCCGACACAAGTGTCACCACCGCCTTATGCTGTCCCTTGCCGAGGTTGGCGGCGAGAGTCAGCAGCGAGTCGGTCGGCGTGGAGCGTATCTTAAACGCCGGACGGTTGTCAATCTCCACAACAAAATAGCCGCTGTTAGCCTTTGTCAGCATCTGCAATGAAGAGCCTGTGAAACCGGTGCGCATCTGAACTCCCGGAAAGGTGAAGTCGGCATAGCCCTTCTTCAGGTCCACGCGCCCTACCCAACTCAGCGCATCACTGTCTGCCTTTACAAACTGTCTGCCGGCAACATCATCACCGGCAAACGAACACAATGCTCCGCACACCGCCAGCATCACCGTTGCACAAATTCTCTTCATAATAATCGTTCTATTATTTCTTTATTGAAAATCTTTATTTGCTTGTTTCCAAGCCACTTCTCTTATCACGCTTAAAGCTGCGGTACTCGTCGAGCGGTATCTCCACATCGGGCTCTACCAGCTCGCCGCAACGAGGCAGCTGGAACTTCATGTATCTTATGTTCAGCCCGCGTTCTATCCACATCGACTCGTAATAAGTCTGTATAGAAAGTATCTTTTCATCGGGCATCACTCTGTGATACAAGTCCTCGGTTCTGAACACCACCGGCAGCGAATTTTTTTCCACAAGATACGTGGTATATGTAAACAGGAAGTTTGAATCTGTTTTCAGATGTATCAAACCGCCGTCCACCAGGAAGCGGCGGTAACGGTTGAGGAACATTGTGCTCGACAGACGCTTGCGCCAGTTTTTCATCTGCGGGTCGCTGAACGTGAGCCATATCTCCTGCACCTCGTCCGCAGCGAAGAAGCGGTCGATAATCTCAATGTTGGTGCGCAGAAAAGCTACATTAGTGAGATTGTCCTCCAACGCCTGCTTTGCACCTGTGTACATACGTGCTCCCTTAATGTCAACACCAATGAAGTTTACATCGGGGAAAAGCTTTGCCAGTCCCACAGTGTACTCACCTTTACCGCATCCCAGCTCAAGCACAATCGGGTTGCTGTTCTTAAAATACTGTTCGCGCCAATGTCCCTGCATATCAAAAGGAACGTTTTCCACTACCGAAAAAGGGTATTGGAAAACGTTCTTGAATGTCTCCATTGCTGCAAACTTCGCTAACTTTCCTTTGCTCATCAGCCAATTATAACTTTTGTCCAGCCATGTTTATCTTCCACGGTGCCATACTGTATGCCTCGCAAGGTCTCATACAGGCGCTTTGATATAGGACCGGGCTGCCCGTCCTCGCTAAAGGTATAGCGCACGCCTGTGTCGAGGTCGTCAATGTATGATATCGGCGAGATTACAGCGGCGGTTCCGCAAGCACCAGCCTCCTCAAATGTGCTGAGCTCTTCCTCAGGAATCTGACGGCGCTCAACCTTCAGTCCCATATCCTCTGCCAGCTGCATCAGACTCTTGTTGGTAATCGACGGCAGGATGGACGTAGACTTTGGAGTGACATAGGTGTTGTCCTTGATACCGAAGAAGTTGGCAGCTCCACACTCGTCCATATACTTCTTTTCCTTTGCGTCAAGATAGAACTCGCAGGCGTAGCCCTTCTGATGTGCAAGATCGTTGGCACGCATACTTGCCGCATAGTTGCCGCCCACCTTATATATACCCGTTCCAAGCGGAGCAGAGCGGTCGTAGTCGCGGATTATGACGTATGGATTGGTTGAGAATCCTCCCTTGAAGTATGGTCCCACAGGAGTGACGAATATAAGGAACAGATATTCCTTAGACGGATGAACGCCCACCTGCGCCGATGTGCCAATGAGCAGCGGACGGATATACAGCGTCGCACCGCTCTCGTATGTGGGAATCCACTCCTGATTAAGCTTCACCACCTTTTCCACCATAGTCTCAAACAGTTCTGTAGGAACCTCAGGCATGAGAATGCCCCTGCAGGTGGACTGAAGACGGGCTGCATTCTCGTCCATGCGGAACACACGCACCTTTCCGTCGGGACAGCGGTAAGCCTTCAATCCCTCAAAAGCCTCCTGTCCGTAGTGCAGACATGTTGCCGCCATGTGCAGCGGAATTGTTTCTTCTGAACATACCTCAACCTCGCCCCACTTACCGTTGCGGTAGTAGCAGCGCACATTGTAGTCGGTCTTCATGTATCCAAACGACAAACTTGACCAATCCAAATCTTTCATAATTATATACTTTTTTATCCTTAAATCCCTAAAATATTAAAGTATGCGAATATACGCAAAAACTTTTGCAAAAGTACAAATAATTCTGCACATAAGCAAGCCTTTTGAGCAAAAAGATTATATTTTGATGCTTTTTTATCCATAAAACAAAAGAATTGTTTGCTAATATCAAAAAAAAACATTAATTTTGTACACATAATAAAACACAGATTAAAGCAAATAACCAAAATGATGAAAAAAAAGATATTGTTTATCGACCGCGACGGAACACTGATTAAGGAGCCTTACGACGAACAGATTGACGCTTTTGAAAAGCTCACTTTCGTACCGGGCGTGTTCCGTAACCTCGGCTTCATACGCCAGCAGCTTGACTTCCACTTTGTAATGGTGTCGAATCAAGACGGACTTGGAACCGACTCATTTCCCGAAGATACCTTCTGGCCAGTACATAACTTTATCCTCAATACTCTTGAGGGCGAAGGCATAACATTCGATGACATTCTCATCGACCGCCACTTTCCCGAGGACAACGCACCCACGCGCAAGCCCGGTACGGCAATGGTGGGAAAATACATCAACGACGACCAATTCGACATTGCCGGAAGCTACGTAATCGGCGACCGCGAAACCGATGCTCAGTTTGCGCGCAACATCGGCTGCAAGGCTCTCATCATCGGCAAGGACGGAATGACATGGGAGAAGATTGCCGAACTGCTGTTTGCAGGAGAGCGCACGGCAGAGGTGAAGCGCACCACAAAAGAGACCGACATTGACATAAGCCTGAACCTCGACGGCACCGGCAAGGCTGACATAAGCACCGGACTGGGATTCTTCGACCACATGCTTGAACAGATTGCAAAGCACGGCATGATGGACCTGAGGATTCGCACTAAGGGCGACCTACATGTTGACGAGCACCACACCATAGAGGACACCGCCCTCGCCTTGGGTGAGTGTATAAACAAGGCACTCGGCGACAAACGCGGCATAGAGCGCTACGGCTATTGCCTGCCCATGGACGACTGTCTGTGCAGTGTTGCCCTTGACTTTGGCGGCCGCCCGTGGCTTGTGTGGGATGCGGAGTTCCGCCGCGAGAAGATTGGCGAAATGCCCACAGAAATGTTCCTGCACTTCTTCAAGAGCTTCAGCGACAGTGCCAGAATGAACCTCAACATCAAGGCTGAGGGGGACAACGAGCACCATAAGATAGAAGGAATTTTCAAGGCTCTTGCAAGAGCACTGAAAATGGCAGTGCGCCGCGACATTTATCACTACGAACTGCCAAGTACTAAGGGGATGCTATAAACTCAGTGTTCAGTGTTTAGTGTTCAGTGTTTAGCGTGAAATTATCAGTTAGCTAATTACAATATTAACTGAACACTAAACACTAAACACTGAATATTGAGCACTACTTCTCCAGCAGCACCTGATTTCTTACTCTCGAAAGAGTCTCGGGAGTCATCTGCAGTAAATTGGCAATATATACCAACGGTGCGCGAAGCACGATCTGCGGATGAAGCTTCACCAGCTTGGCATAGCGGGACTGCGCAGACTCAAACCTTAACAGGTCAGCATGCACCTGACTGAGGATTAGGCTCTCCTCCAATATCTTACGGTATAGAATCTGGATATTCACACTCCTCATTGCCACCTGCTCCAACTTGGCTCTCGGAATGGCATAAATCACAGTAGGCTCAAGAGTGACAAGCTGCAACTTTGAAGGCTCCTCACGGAAAAGACTCTCTATACACATCATGATACAGTTCTCGGTAGCGATGTACTCGGTCAGCTCCTTGCCGTTCTTTGTATAAAACTCTCTCACCATGCCCTTGGCAATCCAATAGATATGTTTGCAAGTCTCACCTTCCGACAAGATTTTCTCATTCTTGCCATATTTTACCGGCACAAGCAAATCCTCAAGAACATCAAGTTCCTCATGTGTCATGGTGCTGTAGCGTCGAGCCAACTCGCGTGCCACGTCCCTTGTAGTAATAGGAATATTCGTCATAATTTCATTAATTGGTTTTAGTATATTGTCTCATTTATTTATTGTATTTATTATTTAGTCCAGCTTCAGCACAGCAAGGAAAGCCTTTTGCGGCACCTCCACATTGCCAATCTGCTTCATGCGCTTCTTTCCCTTTTTCTGCTTTTCCAGCAACTTGCGCTTACGGCTCACATCACCGCCATAGCACTTGGCTGTCACATCCTTGCGGACGCACTTTATAGTCTCGCGTGCCACAATCTTAGCTCCGATGGCAGCCTGAATGGCAATGTCGAACTGCTGGCGGGGTATCAGCTCCTTGAGCTTCTCACACATGCGGCGGCCAAAGGTCACGGCATTGTCCTGATGAGTAAGCGTTGACAAGGCGTCCACCGACTCTCCATTGAGCAGGATGTCGAGCTTTGCCAGCTTCGAGGGGCGGAAACAGTCCACATGATAGTCAAACGAGGCATAGCCTTTTGATATCGACTTCAGCTTGTCGTAGAAATCTATCACAATCTCGCCCAACGGCAGCATGAAGTGCAGTTCCACACGGTTGCCGCTCACATACTGCTGGTCAATCAGCTCGCCGCGCTTGTCAAGACACAGCGTCATGATAGGACCGATGAAGTCGGCAGCGGTTATGATGCTCGCCCTGATATACGGCTCCTCAATGTGGTCAATCATTGTCTGGTCGGGCAGTCCCGACGGGTTGTGTACCTCTTTCACCCCACCCTGCTTGTCGTAGCACATATACGATACGTTGGGCACAGTGGTTATCACATCCATATTGAACTCTCGGTCCAACCGCTCCTGGATTATCTCCATGTGCAGCAGTCCGAGGAATCCGCAACGGAAACCGAATCCAAGAGCCACCGACGACTCCGGCTGGAATGTGAGCGAGGCATCGTTCAACTGAAGTTTTTCAAGCGATGCGCGCAAGTTTTCATACTCTGCCGGTTCTATGGGGTACACACCGGCAAACACCATAGGCTTCACCTCCTGGAATCCCTCTATCGCCTTGTCGCAAGGACGCGCCACATGAGTGATGGTGTCGCCCACCTTCACCTCCGTCGAGGTCTTTATACCGCTTATTATATATCCCACATCGCCTGTAGACAGTTCCTTGCGGGGAATCATGTCCATCTTCAACACTCCCACCTCGTCGGCAACATACTCCATTCCGGTATTAAAGAACTTCACATTGTCGCCCTTGCAGATATGTCCGTTCTCTATCTTGAAGTAAGCAATGATACCTCGGAACGAGTTAAACACCGAGTCAAATATCAGCGCCTGCAGCGGTGCGTCCTTATCGCCGGTGGGATGAGGTATGCGGTCCACCACGGCATCAAGCACATCGGCAATACCCTCGCCCGTCTTTCCGCTGGCACGGATAATGTCACTGCGGTCGCATCCTATGAGGTCGATAATCTCGTCCTCCACCTCATCGGGCATGGCGCTCGGCATGTCAATCTTGTTTATCACCGGTATAATCTCCAGATTATGGTCTATTGCCATGTAGAGATTGCTTATGGTCTGCGCCTGCACTCCCTGAGTGGCATCGACCACCAGCAGTGCGCCCTCGCAGGCTGCAATGCTTCGGCTCACCTCGTATGAGAAATCGACATGCCCAGGAGTGTCAATGAGGTTCAGTATATATTTCTGTCCATCCTTCTCGTATTCCATCTGGATGGCATGACTTTTTATCGTTATTCCGCGCTCACGCTCCAAGTCCATATCATCAAGCATCTGTCCGCCAGTAACTTGAATTGTTTTAGTATACTCCAACATACGGTCAGCCAATGTGGACTTACCATGGTCAATGTGAGCAATAATGCAAAAATTCCTTATACAATTCATTGATATACGTCAATTTGAGTTGCAAAGATACAAAGAAAATCAGATATTCCCAAATTTTTCGCTTGTTTTTAAATAATTTTTTTTACTTTTGCACACAAATCTATAAAAATTATGCGTAAATTGATATTTTTTTCTCTAATTCTCACGTTTGTTTCCTGTCAGGAATCGCTTGAGGAAAGATGCGACCGCGAGGCTCGCGAGTTCACAAAAAAGAATTGTCCGGTGGTGCTCGACAAGGATATGACACTCGACAGCATGACTTTCGACAAAGCCACCACCACCATACATTATTATTATACCGTGGGCGGACAGCTTGACGATGCACAGACTCTGAAAAGGGTAAATGCACGCAAGACTCTGCTTGACGCACTGCGCAACACCACATCAATAAAAAACTACAAAGAGGCAGGCTATAACTTCAGCTACATTTACTGGTCAAAGAGTAAAAAGGGCAAAAAGGTGGCGGATTACACCTTTACTAAAAAAGAATACTAAACAGTATTCTTTTTTAGTATTTTTATTTAAAATATATCCAAATTCGCCTTTTTTGCCGCACTTTGTGCTATACGCTCATACACAAGCCCTAAATCGGCAAAGCGCAGCAGGCTTTGCATGGCAGCCTTGCGCACCATCATCTCACCGTCCTGCATGGCGGTGATTGCCTGGTCGACAAACTCGTTGATGCCACGCTCATTGGGAGCCTGCCCTTTCATAAACAGACGGGCGATGACAAGAAAACCGCACAACTGATACAGCGGCTTGTCGCTTGCCATCCAGCGGTATGCCTTCTCAGCGGCAAAGGGCAGATGCTGGTACAGGTTGAACGATGCCATCTCGGCTATCTCCTGCCCCATCGTCTGCTCCATCCAGATGTCTACAACCTCGGGCAACATCTTCTCAGCCGGCATCACCATTGTGGCAAGAATCTTGCATTCGCGCACATTCTCCTTCCACAGGGCAATGGCGAGGTCGTAGTCCTTGCCTATCTCCTTTGCCATCTCCTGCAGATGGGGCAACGATGCTCCCCAGTTGAGATGATAGCCAGCCTCGGCTCCCTTCTCACGCATTGACTGCGATGCCACTCCGTTCATCAGCAGCCTGAACGATTGCTTGATTTTTTTTAATGAAGAATGAAGACTGCGAAGCTGATGAGCTTGCGAACTAATGAAGAATGAAG
>JAUNSB010000015.1:0-54291 GCA_030539375.1 Prevotella sp. | reverse complement strand
TAAGATACTTTGCCATTTCAAGACAACTGAAAGAAGTGGTGGTGCTGGCAATTATGAACAATCTTTACACCTGTTAAAAAGGTGCTAATCTCATTCCGCTCTCTCCAGATGTGATGACATTCATCGCATTTCAGTCTTACTTATCTGTGAATGAGAAATATAGCAGATTAACCGTACAACGTGTCGTAAAAGAGTTTCCACCGTTTCCGCAACTTCCGCAACTTCCGCAAGGTTGGTGGTTTTGGTGGAAACGTGTTTGAAAATTAAGATAATAAATTACAATTTGATGCTGTGCATAACTGAGGGCGTGTAAAAAAGAAAACAAGTAATGATGCAGGTAAAAGTATTGTTTGCACCTGTAAATACTGGCTTCATTAATGTATTTGCCATCTGAAATATTCTTTTGCCTGCTATCAAATAATCTTTCACAGCTTATCAAACATGCTTTCGCTTACTATGAAAATATATTTCACGGGGTAGCCGTCTTATAACCCATCATGGCTCTATCTATCTTACTTGTGAAATCCGGTCAGTGGCTTTTATTGATAGATGGGAATAAGCGGAAATGTAAATTATTATCTGAAATGTTAAATACGTTTCCACCAAAACCACCAACCTTGCGGAAGTTGCGGAAGTTGCGGAAACTGTGGAAACTCCTTAAAAGCGTTTTAATGCGATATTCCGTTATTTGTCTTATTCTTAACAAGATAAAGCAAAAACACGCTAAGGAAGAGATATTCGAATGAGTGCGACATAAAATTCGTACTCACAGAATAGGTGTAAGAAATTTTCACAGTCTGCAACTTCCTGCTCACTTACCCATAGTGCGGTACATTATTTATTGGGGATATTCTTCATTATTTCCAGGATATGGTCCCATACCATCTGTACGGTAGGTATGTGGAGACGCTCGGCTGGTGTATGAACATCACGCAGAGTAGGACCGAACGACACCATGTCCATTTGTGGATAGCGCTCCGAGAACAGTCCGCATTCCAAGCCGGCATGTATGCCGAGAACCTCAGGCTTTTTGCCGAACAACTTCTCGTATGTGTCGCTTACAAGCTGGGTGAGCTTGCTGTTGGCATTCATTTTCCATGCAGGGTATCCGTCGTTGAGCTCCACTGCGGCTCCTGCGAGCTCGAATGTAGCCTTTACGGTGTTGCACATGTTGTCGAGAGCCGACATTACGTTTGAGCGCTGCGATGTTACAACGCTCACGGTGTCGGCAGCCGTCTCCACCACGGCGAGGTTGCTTGATGTCTCCACCATCCATGCCAAAGCCTCGTCCTGACACATGTTGAGCACACCGTTGTCTACAGCCTGCAGGGCGCGGACTATGCGCATGGTGTCTGACTTTGTCATGGCAGGGGCAGCATCGGTGCTTTGCAGCAAAGCCTGTATGGTGTTGTCGGTAACGTGATACTCATCCTCAACTTCCGTGATAAAAATGTTCCAGTCGGCGCGCACTGTCTCCTTGTCGTTAGCAGGTACGGCTATTGTCATGCTGCCGTCGCGCGGGATGGCGTTGTGTGCGCTGCCCGAGTTGAGGCTTACCAGGCGCAGGTCGGTCTTCTGCATCTCATTGTATGCAAAGCGTGCGAGCAGTTTAATGGCGTTGGCGCGCTTCTTGTCGATGTCAGCTCCAGAATGTCCGCCGTTGAGTCCCTTGATGCTTGTCTCAATGAAGAAGTAGCCCTCGGGTGCATCTTCGCGTGTGATATTAAATGTGGCGTATGTGGTCTTTCCGCCGGCACACGACACAAACACCTGTCCCTCGTCCTCGCTGTCGAGATTTATCAGCCAGTCGCCGGTCATAAATCCGGCTTCCATGCCGCTGGCACCTGTGAGCTGGGTCTCCTCGTCGCGGGTGAACACGCACTCCAGCGGACCGTGCTCTATGTCGGTGGCTTCGAGTATGGCAAGCTCAATGGCGCAGCCTATGCCGTCGTCGGCTCCGAGGGTGGTGCCGTCGGCACGCAGCCATTCGCCCTCAACGATGGTCTGTATGGCATCGGTGGCAAAGTCAAACTCCTTCTCAGGCAACTTCTGGCACACCATGTCCATGTGGCTCTGCAGAATCAGCGTCTTGCGGTCCTCATATCCCGGAGTGGCAGGCTTTGAGATTATCACATTGCCGGTGGCATCCACCTTTGTGGGCAGACCATGGCTCTCACCCCAGTTCTTTAGATACTCTATCATTTTTTCCTCGTGCTTCGACTGACGGGGAATTTCATTGATTTTAGCAAATTGCTGGAATACGCCAGCAGGTTTTAGTTCATTTTTTGTCATTTTATTAATATTTTCTATATAAGTTTATCGTTATTTCAAAAAAATATACTACCTTTGCACGGAGAAATATGACTTAAAGCATGTTTTCTCGTGCAAAGATAATAAAATATGATTAAAATATTGCTCTTGTCAACGTTAATAATTGCTATATGCATGATTTTTTTCTGCATAAAGCTGGTTTTCAAGCGTAATGGGGAGTTTTCGTCGCAGCATATCCACGACAGCAAGGCTATGCGCGAGCGGGGAATCCACTGCGTGATGGATCAGGACCGTGAGGAGCGAAAGCGTGAACAGAAAATAGAAACAAAAACAAATAAAAGACAAAAATGAAAAGAAACAAGATTTTTAGCGCAGTGGCAGTAGCAGTGGCTGCTGTGGCAATGACAGCATGCAACAACTCACAGCCCAAGATGGACGAGCAGCCTGAGACAGCCGTTGCTGCCGAGGGTGGTGTTAAGATAGCATACGTTGAGGTTGACTCGCTCATGTCGCAGTATAAGTTTGCAAAGGAGTTTGCCGAGGTGCTCCAGAAGAAGGGCAACAACGCACGCAACACCCTTAATCAGAAGGGACAGCAGCTGCAGGCGGCTGCTGCAAATTTCCAGCAGAAACTTCAGAACAACGGATTTGCAAGTCGTGAGCAGGCTGAGAGCCAGCAGGCTGCCATACAGCGCCAGCAGCAGGGACTTGAGGAGCTTCAGGCGCGTCTGGCTCAGGAACTCGATGCCGAGACTGCCAAGTACAACGAGGCTTTGCGCGATTCGCTCAATCACTTCCTCAAGGAATACAACAAGGTGAAGAAGTTCGACCTCATCCTTTCGAAGGCTGGTGATAACATCCTCTATGCTTCAAAGGCTTACGACATCACCCAGGATGTAATCAACGGACTGAACAAGGGTTATAAGGGCGGCGTGAAGAACGCCAAGAATGCTCCTGAGAAAAAAGAGGAAGCAAAGAAATAAGGGAGGTGTGTCAACCCCAACCTTCTACTTTCTTTTTGGCACGGATTACACGGAAAACACAGATTAGTGAAAAAAACTGTGAAATCCGTGTAATCCGTGCCTAAATTATGTCATTATGATTATTGGTTTTCATTTATGACACACTCTCTTTGGGGGTATAAGTCTTGTTGTAATTTTATTGCAGTTATAGCGGCTTCCTGTAATTACATCCTTCACGCCAGCGGCTGCAGCCGTATGCAGTCTTACCTTTTATAATATAGCCCTTGCCGCAGAGCGGGCAGATTTCTTTCTCCACTTCCTTTTTAACAGCCTTCTTTCTTGCCGGCTTCTTTTTCAGGTCCTCTTCGGTGAGCACTGTTACCCTTCGGTTTGAGTTGTCCTGCAAAACATCGCGCACGATTTCGCCAATCTGTACTTTCAGTTCCTCAACAAATTGGGCGGCATCATATTTTTTGTGTTCAATGTCGCGTAGCTTTTTCTCCCAAATTCCGGTAAGCTCACAGCTTTTGAGCAGATCCTCGCGTATGAGGTCGATAAGCTCTATGCCGGTAGGAGTGGCAACAAGGTTCTTTCGCTCACGGCGTATGTAGTGGCGCTTGAACAGAGTCTCAATAATGCTTGCACGTGATGACGGGCGACCTATGCCGTTCTCTTTCATGGCGGCACGCAGCTCCTCATCCTCAACAAACTTTCCGGCGGTCTCCATTGCACGGAGCAGCGAGGCTTCTGTATGTGGTTTGGGCGGCTGGGTGAATTTCTCTGTGAGGGTGGGCTTGTGGTCGCCGCTCTCTCCCTTGACAAACAGCGGCAGTGTGCGCTCCTCAGCATTTTTCCCCTGCTCGTCGGCTTTTGCATCGTTTACCTCTGCCACTTGCTGGTCCTTGGCATAGACTGCGCGCCAGCCCTGGTCGAGTATTGTCTTTCCCGACACCTTAAACTCCACTTCGCCGGCCTGTCCGGTGACTGTGGTTGTGGCAAACTTGCAGTCGGGATAAAACACGCAGATGAAGCGGCGGGCAATGAGGTCATAGACGTGGCGTTCCATGTCGGTGAGATTTTTTGCCGGCACTCCTGTGGGGATGATTGCGTGATGGTCGGTAACCTTCGTGTTGTCGAACACCTTCTTCGATTTAGGCAGCTTCTTGCCTGCCAGCGGTTGCATATATTGTTCGTAGCCTGTGAGTCCGCCGAGAATCTGGGGACACTTGGGATATATGTCATCGGTGAGAAAGGTGGTGTCTACGCGCGGATAGGTGGTGAGCTTTTTTTCGTAAAGCCCCTGTATGGTGTTCAGGGTCAGCTCGGCGCTCATGCCGAATTTCTTGTTGCAGTCCACCTGCAGCGATGTCAGGTCGTAGAGATGCGGCGGTGCCTCGGTGCCGTTTTTCTTCTGCACGCCGGTAACTGTAAACGGTTTGCCTTCTATCAGTGCGAAAGCCTGTTCGCCTTCTTCCTTGTTGGTGAACTTGCCTTTGGTGGCTGTGAACACAGTGTCACGGTAGACGGTTGACAGCACGTAATAAGGTTCGGGCTTGAAGTTCTCTATTTCTTTCTGACGGTTTACTATCAGGGCGAGGGTAGGGGTCTGCACCCGTCCTATTGACAGTACCTGACGGTTTTGTCCGTACTTCAGTGTGTAGAGACGGGTGGCGTTCATGCCGAGAATCCAGTCGCCTATGGCACGGCTGAGTCCTGCAAGATACAGCGGCTGGTATTCGTCCTGGCTTTTCAGTTGGGCGAATCCCTCGCGGATTGCCTCATCGGTCATTGACGAAATCCATAACCTCTGCACAGGGCATTTGGCTCCAGCCTTCTGCATCACCCAGCGCTGTATCAGCTCTCCCTCCTGTCCGGCGTCGCCGCAGTTTATTATGCCGTCGGCTGCCTGCATAAGCCGCTCAATCACCGCGAACTGATGCTTGATGCCTTGGTCTTCAATCAGTTTTATTCCAAAACGCGACGGAATCATTGGCAATGCCGACAGGCTCCACGATTTCCACATGGGCGTGTAGTCGTGGGGCTCTTTCAGTGTGCAGAGATGTCCGAAGGTCCATGTCACCTGATAACCGTTGCCTTCCATATATCCGTCTCTGCTGCTTGTTGCTCCAATGATGCGGGCTATGTCTTTTGCCACGCTGGGTTTCTCTGCTATGCAAACTATCATTCGTCGTATTATATCTCATTTAAAGCGAAATGGCAAACGTTATCTCCCAACGTCCGCCATTCTCATTGTTATTAACCCAAATAAAATATGAAAACTTTCTTTAGAGCGGTAAGCGGGACTCGAACCCGTGACCCTCGGCTTGGGAAGCCGATGCTCTACCAACTGAGCTACTACCGCAGGTGACTGTGATTTGCCTTTGAGCCGATAGCGGGACTCGAACCCGCGACCTATTCATTACGAATGAATTGCTCTACCAACTGAGCCATATCGGCAACTCTTTTCACGAAATCGGGTGCAAAGGTAGTGAAAAAAATGAAGAATGAAGAATGAAGAACGAAGAATCTTTGAAATAAGAACGTTTTTTAATATTTTTTTTGTTTTTGTTTTACTGTTTATTCGTCAGTTTTGTGTAATTTTGCATCCGATTTTGCATAAACGGCAAAACGAGACGTAGATGAGGTATTTTATTCATTTCTCTTATGACGGCACCAACTATCACGGTTGGCAGATACAGCCCAATGGCAACACCGTGCAGGCTGAGCTTCAGCGCGCATGTTCGCTGGCTTTGCGGCGTGACGTGATCGTGGTTGGCGCAGGACGCACCGACACAGGTGTTCACGCCCGCCACATGGTGGCACACTTCGACTGTGACGAGGCTCTCGACTGTCAGCACATGGCTTTCAGGCTGAATCACATTCTGCCGCGTGACATAGGTGTGCAGAAGGTTGAGCCTGTGGCTGACGATATGCACTCGCGCTTCAGCGCCACCAGGCGCACCTATCATTATTATGTGCACACAGCCAAGGACCCGTTTCTCGACAAGTACTCGCTGCAGCTGCACTACCGGCTCGATTACGAACTCATGAACGAGGCTGCGCGCACGTTGCTGGAGTATAAGGATTTCGGGGCGTTCTGCAAGGCTGGCAGCGATGTCAGGACCACGCTGTGCGATGTCACTGTCGCCGCGTGGCATCAGACCTCGCCCACAAGCTGGTATTTTGAGATAAGCGCCAACAGATTTCTGCGCAACATGGTGCGCGCCGTGGTCGGCACTTTGGTTGAGGTGGGGCGCGGACGGCTCTCTGTGGACGGCTTCCGCAAGGTCATTGAGTGTGGCAGCCGCTCATCGGCAGGCGAGAGTATGCCCGCAAAGGCATTGTTTTTAGAAAATGTAGAATATTAGGATTATGTGGTTATTACTTGCTTTTTTATCAGCAGCACTTTTAGGATTTTATGACACATTCAAGAAGAAGGCGCTTGCCGGCAATGCCGTCATTCCCGTGCTTTTTCTCAACACGTTGTTTTCAAGTCTTATTTTTCTGCCGTTTATTCTGCTCAGCGGCTACACCGACGTGCTCAACGGCTCCATCTTCCATGCCGCGGGCGGAGGATGGGAGGTTCACCGCTATATACTCGTGAAAAGCTGTATTGTGCTCAGCTCGTGGGTATTAGGATATTTCGGCATGAAGCGTTTGCCGCTCACCATTGTCGGCCCCATCAATGCCACCCGTCCTGTGATGGTGCTTGTGGGAGCATTTCTCGTGTTTGGAGAGCGCCTCAACGGCTGGCAGTGGATAGGTGTGCTGCTTGCCGTCATGTCGTTTCTGCTGCTCAGCCGCAGCGGCAAGAAGGAGGGCATCGACTTCAAGCACGACCACGGCATCTGGATGATTGTGGGGGCGGCAGTGCTCGGTGCTGTCAGCGGACTTTACGACAAGTATCTGATGGCTGCCCCTGCCGCCGGCGGTGTCGGGCTGGACAAGATGACCGTGCAGTCGTGGTATAACATCTACCAGTTTTTCATGATGGGAGCCATGCTCATGCTCCTGTGGTGGCGAAAGCGTGCCTCGTCGCCGTTCCGTTGGGACTGGGGCATCATCTTTGTTAGCATATTCCTCTCGGCTGCCGATTTCGCATATTTCTATTCGCTCAGTCTCGACGGCGCCATGATCAGCATTGTGTCCATGATTCGCCGTGGCAGCGTTATTGTCAGCTTCCTGTTCGGCGCGGTGGCGTTCCACGAGAAAAACCTCAAGTCAAAGTTCGTCGACCTCATTCTGGTGCTTCTCGGCATGGTGTTCCTGTATATCGGTTCGAGATGACGGGGCTGTTTTTCTGCTGCCGCCAGTATTCTGCTCATTAATTAATAAAGGAGCTAAGGGGAATTCCTTAACTCCTTTAATTTTTTTATTATCATTTATCTTGTATCAACCTATTATAAAATAAAGAAAAGGCTGTAACTTTGCATCCGTAAATAAATATTGAGTGGAGTGAATGTTGAGCTTCTCAGAACTCAACATTCACTCCACACATAAACGTTGCTCTTGGCATTGGCATGCCTGCCATATATTCGTATTTCTGGGCAAGCAGGTTTTCTCCCTTAATCCAGAGTCTGGCGTGTTTGCTTGCAGCATAGCCGACGGTGGCATTGAGCAGCGTGAAGTCCTCGGTTGTGCTGTTCTCGCCAACAGCGGTGTATAGCCCGCACACCTGCATCAGTCCTGCGCTGCCGCTCCAGCGTCCATAACGCATTGAGGCTCCGAGGTAACCTTTGTATTTGGGAGCTGAGACTACTGGATAGCGCATGTCGAGCCACGAGTGATTGGTGTTTATGCTCCAATGCCTGTTTATGTGATATTGCAGTTCTATCTCCGCGCCCTTGTTTCTCAATGCTCCAGTGTTGACGTTCTTGCGGTTAACGGTCTGTATGATGTTGTCGGCGTCGATGTAGAAAAGATTCACTCCGTAATGAAGCCTTCTTGACAGAAGACGCTGCTTCCATGACACTTCGTAGCTCCACATCTGCTCAGGCTCCAAGTCGGTGTTTGACGGAGGATAGAGGTACATCTCGCGCATGGTGGGATTGCGGAAACCCTTGCTTGCCATCAGTTTAAGCTCGCCGTTGCGCAGCGGACGGATGACAATGCCAACCTGTGGAATCCACTCGCTGCCAGTTACAGTGTGGTGGTCGTAGCGCAAGCCTGCCTCTGCGGTGAGCCATGAAAAGATATCCTGCCTGATGTCGGCGTATCCTGCAATCTCATGATTGCGCTCTTCGCCGCTCTGCTTGTTTTGTGTCTCTAACACCTCGCCTGTCTCACGGCTGGTATAATAGGCATGACCGTAAATGTTCTGATAGTCAAAGCCCACGGTCAGGCGTGAGCCTTCCCAAAGCACGGCACTCTGATACCATGACACTCCCATTAAGGCATCGTTGGAGCGGAAAAGCCGCGTCTGCGGACTGCCGTTCATGGCATTGTAGCCGTCGTTGAGCTTATGCCGTCCGAAGCTGTCATACAGGCTCAAACGTCCGCTGGTGCGCTTATAGTGATTCTCTATGCCTGCCGTCACCGCACCGCGTGTAATCCACTGGTCGGCTTCGAGCATCGGAGCCGTCACCGTGCCGGGATAGGAGGCATTGAAGTGGGTGATGTCAGCATCGGCAAACAGGCGCCAGTTGGCGTTGAGGTCATACTGCACCTTGGCAAAGCCGCCATACTGCTCAAATCCCATGTTAGGGCGGTGGTTGTCCGAACGGCTGTACTGTGCACTGGCGTTAATGCGCAGTTTCCCACGGCGCATTCCATATCCCGCATCGCTCTGGAAAGTGCCCCATGAGCCGGCTCCAAGGTTGACGTATGCCCTACTGCCGTCGGTATCCATGCTGCGGGTGACGATGTTCACCACGCCGCCCATTGCATTCGAGCCGTACAGCAATGACGCAGGACCTCTGAGCACCTCCACCCTTTCAGCCATCATTGTCTGATAGGCATCGGATATGGAGTGGCCGTAAATGCCGTTGTATTGAGGATGTCCGTCGATAAGCACCATCACCTGTCCGGCTCCCGATGAGATGCCTCTCAGCATCATGCCGCCCGAACCGCCGCCCGACACTCCGTAGCCAAGCACTCCGCGGCTTGTAAGCATCAGTCCCGGCACCTGCTCCATCAGTGTCGGCAACACGCTGACGCGCTCATTCTCCGTGAGCTTGTCTCTTCCCACCACAGTGACGGTTTGCGGCAGGTGACGTATGTCGGTGGTGTTGCGGGTTCCGGTCACCACCACCTCGTCGAGGCGGAGCGTGTCGGCTATTGACGTGCGTGCGGAGACTGTGGAAGAGACAAGCAGGAGTGTTCCTAAAATACAATCTTTTATGTTCATCGGCTTATTCCCGGTTGTCGATGTCAATCAGGTTGTACTGCAGTTTCCCCAGTCCTATTTTCCCGGCATAGTCCACTGTCCATGTGCCGTGACGGCTGTTGATGCGCTCCTGGAGTGGGGCAGAGGTATCGCCCTCGGCATCGCTGTGACCGAATACGAGGTCGAGACATGCCTTGTCGAGAGCCACAGGGTCTGTGGAGGCAAGGATGCCTATGTCGGTCATTTCCGGTTTGTGCGGGTTGCCGTCGCAGTCACAGTCAACCGAGAGGTTGTTCATCACGTTTATGTAGAGCACCTTCCCCTTCATGTACTCATGCACTGCCTGTGCGGCGGCAGCCATCGACTCAAGGAACCCGTCCTGGTTGTCAATGTGGTTCCACAGTTCCTTCACGTTCTCGGTCACTCCTGCCGTGTGTATGTATGCCTTGCCGGCTGACGATGCCACACCGATGGAGGCATTTTTCAACACTCCGCCAAATCCTCCCATGGCGTGCCCCTTGAAGTGGGCGAGGTTGATCATGAAGTCGTAGTTGGCGAGATGGCTGCCAACGAGGTTGTATTTGATGTGCTTGTCGTCCTTTACGGGTATCTTCATCGAGCCATCCTCGTCCATGATGTCCACTGTGGCAATCTTGTCATATCCGCGCTCGGCAATGGCACGGCGGTGGTTCTCGGTCGTCGAGCGGTTGCCGCCGTATGCGGTGTTGCACTCCACGATGGTTGCCTTTGTCTCATCCACCAGCGGTTTGATGAATGCAGGGCGCAGATGGTTTGATTTCTCGCTTTCTCCCGTGGAAATCTTAAGTGCCACGCGTCCTTTTGCCTCCACTCCCAGTGCCTTGTAGATTTTTACCACAGCCTCGGGCGTGATGTTTTTGGTGAAATACACCGTTGATTTTTCCTGTGCCCCCATTGTCACCGACAACAGCAGGCTTGCTGCAATACATAATGCTCTCATTCTTTACTTAATGTTTATTTTATGTTTCTACTATTTTTTATATGATTCTGCTTTTGGGTGCAAAGTTACATAAAAAATTTCGAATGCCTTATACCCCGATTGTGGATATAATTACCCATTTTCCTGTTTTTGTTTTCTACATCTTCTTTGTGAATGCCAGTGTTCATACTTCTGTTTTATATCCTATTTTCATATTTCAGTTTTATAAATCTGTTCCGGCTGCAAAGTTACACTAAAAATTCCCAATGCCCTCTACCTAAATGTAGGATGTTCTTGCACTTTTTCCCGTTTTTTGAATTTTTTGAGAAATGTATGTTTTAAACCATAAGTGTGTAAAATGTTAAAAAACAGTATTGGTAATTAATTAATAGAATGTTTTTTTTCTTTTTTTCAGGAAAAAGTATTAACTTTGTCCCCTGATTGCATGCCAAACAAAGGATATGACCTCATTAAGCAATGAAAACAAAGTCAATTAACAATATGCGGTCAGCTCAAATACTGATTGATAATAAACAATTCACGTCAAGTGTGCATTGTTCCTATTATGCTGTTTTTCAGTATATGAAGTATATGCTTGCTAATACTTCTAATCATCCCATAGCTATTGCTGTACAGGATGCGCATAGTGGAGAGTCTTCACATGAATATATCCTAACTGAAATAAAGAACAGAATTGGTGCAAAACCTCAAATTGTTCGTACATTTGCAAATATGGTAAGATTACTAAAGAATGATCGTGTTGATGCAGACTATCATCAAAAAGAATTTTCTGATATAGAAAGTATCACTTGTAGAGATTGTGCAAAAACATTAATCACTAACCTCAAAACTTATTTTGGTAATATATGAATAAAGAAAGCATTGAAAAACAGTTACGCACTTGGTTTTCTCAGATAACCAAGAAATATACTTGGCTTACCATTAAGTTCGAGTTCAACGAGAGTCGTGGTGTGTTTATGGTATCTTTCTCACCATTAAATCAAATTGAACTTTCGGACGAGTTCAATCTTGATGCAATGCAATTTGCCGATGATATGAATGCACGTTATGGTAATGAGGCACCTCTGTTTACTGATGATGAGAGTCTATTCTCACTTTCCTCTAATGCCGAGATAATTGCTGCTCGTTCATTTGGCAGCGCATTACATTATTCTACAAGTATTTCAGTTGTGCCGCAACGAACAACAGCTGGATCATGGGCTTCATCGTCAGTTCACACTACGGCATCTGCTGGCAAAAATTTTCGTCAAACACAAACTGAGGCATCTTATGCCGTTGCAGCATAGTAAGTATATTTATGAATAAGCAGATACCTTTTCGTGTTATAAGTCTTCAGGTTGAGTCTTTCCAACTGACAGGTAACAAACTGCAGAAAGACATACCTGTAAAAGTGCGTACCAGTTATGAATTCGGAGTGATTCCCGATGACCATTTGGTTATGGCTCGACTTGCATATACCTACCTTCAGGCTGAAACAGAACTATTGCAAATGACACTTGTCAGTACCTTTGACGTTAAGCCTGATGCTTTCCAGACTATGCTTGAAGGGAAGACATTCACGCTTCAACCTTTTTTTTCACAGTACCTGTCAACTATTAACGTAGGCGCAGCACGAGGAGAGATACATGCACGTTGTGAGCAAGTTGGTTCAGAGCTTGCTAATATCATTCTTCCTCCAGTTAATCTTGTGGAGGCACTTGCAGATCCGATAATAATAACATTACAATAGTAAGAAGAGTCGAAAAACGGTGAAAAGAAGTTTTTTGAAAAAGGTCACTACGTCACACCCCAATGCCCTTGAAACACCGATAAACACAGGGCTTATGCGGGGGTTCAAGGCATTGGGGTGTGACGTGTAGGACGTTTCATGAAACTCACATAATGGTTAAATAATGTGTATTACTATCATTTTTCTTACGCCAACCTATCATAAAATAAAGAAAAACTGTAATTTTGCATCCGTAAATAAATATTGAGCGCTGTTATGAGCAAGACAACGATGGGTACAAAGCTTCCCAGAAAGCTGGAACAGAAGATGCAGACGGTAGGTGAGCAAATCAAACTGGCACGTTTGCGTCGTAATCTTAGTGTTGCACAGGTTGCGGAACGTGCTACCTGCTCTCCGCTTACGGTTTCGCGTATAGAGAAAGGTGTGCCTACTGTTGCGATTGGTATCTATCTGCGCGTACTCTACGCATTGCAGCTTGACGATGACATCTTGCTTCTTGCACAGAAGGATGAGATGGGAAGAGTCTTGCAGGATTTGGCACTGAAACATCGTGAGCGTGCATCTAAAAAGGAATAACGCAAAATGCAATAAAACTTTATGCGGATATTATTTATATATGCGGATTTCGACTGGCTGGACGAACCGTTGCTGGTTGGTGAATTGGGCTATGAATCGCTTCGTGGCTCTGATTCCTATTCGTTCAAATACGATAACGAATGGCTTAGGCTATATGGCGGTCTTTTTCTGAGTGCCGACATCAACAACTATCCCGGACAGCAATATACTCAGCCTGACAGGGATATTTTCAGCTGTTTTAGCGATGCTTTGCCTGACCGTTGGGGGCGTATGCTGTTGAACAGGCGTGAGCAAATCCTTTCCACAGAGGAGAAACGTCCTGTGCGCAAGCTGTCCTCTTTCGACTACCTCATGGGCATCGATGATTTTTCACGCATGGGCGGTTTCCGTTTCAAGGAATCACCCGACGGCGAGTTTATCAACTGCGAGAAATCTCTCCGCATTCCTCCATTGACTGATATACGTGCTTTGGCGGCAGCAAGTATGGAGATAGAGAAGAGCGAGGAACAGAATCAGTTGCCTGAAAAGAAATGGTTGCTTCAACTCGTTCATCCTGGCACCTCACTTGGCGGTGCCCGTCCGAAGGCTGGCGTAATGAATGATGAGGGACAGCTCTGCATTGCAAAGTTTCCGTCAAGAAATGACGATTACGATGTCGGTCTTTGGGAGCATGCCAGTCATCTTTTGGCAAAGATGTCCGGCGTGACGGCAGCCGATACGAGTGTGATTGAGACTGGCGGAAAATATCATGCCTTGCTTTCGAGGCGTTTCGACAGGACCTCAGACGGTCGTAGAAAACACTTTGCATCTGCCATGACTTTGCTGGGCTTGACCGATGGCTGTGATGCCAAGACGGGTAACGGCTATCTCGATATTGTTGACTTCGTCCTTCAGAACTGCTGTAATGTTGAGGATAATCTGCGTCAGCTCTATTGCCGGGTGGCGTTCAATATCGCCATT
This sequence comes from Prevotella sp., assembly GCA_030539375.1. GTDB lineage: Bacteria > Bacteroidota > Bacteroidia > Bacteroidales > Bacteroidaceae > Prevotella. The sequence goes on along the minus strand of JAUNSB010000015.1, from coordinate 40,489 downwards.
GGTAATAGTGATGACCATTTCCGCAATCATGGTTTTCTGCTCACTCCAAAAGGCTGGACTCTTTCACCGGCATACGATATGAATCCTACTCTGAATGAATATCAGGCATTACTTATCAACTCAACAACCAATCGTGCAGACCTTCAGGTGCTTCTCGATTCTGCCGAGGAGTATATGATTGGCAGGGAAGAAGCCGGACGCATTATCGATGAGGTGAAGGCAGGTGTCGGGCATTGGAAGTCAATAGCCACCCGACTTGGTATAGCCAAGCGGGAAATGGACGTGTTTGAGCAGATACTTAGCCGGAGGCAAATTCTGTAGTATTATGTTTTGTGAATGTTGAGTTCTGAAAGGCTCAACATTCACAAAGCACATAAACGTAGCCGTTTGTTTATTTCAGCTTGCTCCGCAGTTCCTTAGCCTCGCTCTTGCTGGTTGCCATGCCCTCGTAGGTGAAGCCGTACATCTTGGCAAAGCGGCTCATGCTGTATTCGCCGTCGTCGATCATCATCTTTGTCGGGGCGGCTCCCTGATAGAGGAAGAAGAAGCGCTTGCCGCTGAAGGTGTTCTCGGGCAGATAGCCGTAGCAGCGCTCCATCAGTGTGCGCACCGAGGCGCAGATGTTGTGCCAATACACTGGCGAGCCCATCACCACGATGTCAGCCTCCTTCATCTTTTCGATCACCTTGTCGAGCTGGTCGCCCTCAAGCGTCTGTCCGTAGAAGTTCAGCCGGTAGTTGTTGAGGTTGAGAGTTTCATACTGTCTGCCTTCGAGCAGCACCTTTGCCAGTGCGGCGGTGTTTCCGTCGCGGTTTGGGCTTCCGTTTACAAATAGAATCTTTTCCATCTTCTCTTCTTTATTCGTTGTAGTAGTTTGTTTTTCGTTTGCACTCTTGCAGTTGGCTCCCAACTGTACAAAAAGCGCGGCGGCAATAAGCATAGCCGCTTTCCTGATAGTGTTTCCTAATTTCATAACTCGTTGTTTTTGTTATTATTTATTAATTACCTTTTTCCCGTTTATGATGTTCACTCCTCGCTGCGGCTTTTGGCGCTTCACTCCGTTGATGGAGTATATGCCTGCCGCCTTGCCGCCTTTAACTTTGGTACCAAATATACCTGATGTTCCCATCTGCCGTTCCCAGAAACTTACAGCATCGTTTATCCATCCCTCAGCCACGGTGCCCGTGCCAAGTCCGAAACCGTGGGGCAGTCCGCTGTAGGCATGAAACTCCGTGGGTATGCCGAGGGCAGACAGACTCTCAAGGCGCCGCTGCATCGTGCGCCACGAGGCTATGCCGTCGCTTGTGCCTACACACACATAAGTGGGGGCGTCGTAGCGGTTGGCGTCAGAATATCCTGTGTATTGCATAACTACTGCCGATGCCTGCGGAATGTCGCTGCGCCCTGTAAGCTGTCTGAGATAACTGCCGTTGCCAAGGGTTGCCGCCATGCGTGCACCGGCACTGCCGCCCCAAAGCGAATAACCCTCTTCAGCCACTCCCAGACGCTCGGCATTGTCGTGAATAAACTCGATTGCCTGTGCAAGGTCCTCGTAGGCATCGCCGGGACGGTAAATCAGCGCAAAGGCATTATATCCTTTTTTTGACAGCTCCAGTGCGTGGGGAAAACTGTCGTGCATGGCACCTACATATGCGAAAGCTCCGCCAGCGTTGCAAATGGCAAAGGGAGCGCCCTCCCGTCCCTTGAAAAAGAACAGTCCCGTGTTGCGCTTGTCGGCATCGGCACGCTTCTCGTCCTCGCTGTAGATGTCGAAGAAGATTGTCTCGCCATCCACGGCACGGCTTTTCAGGTTGTTCACAATCTCCACCGTCATGTCGGGATCTATATAATTATAATATGTAAGGCGTAGCTGTTCCAGAGTGTTGCCGCTCCAGTAGCCTGTCTGCACGGGAAATATCAGCCGTCCGCAGTCGCCGAACGCCGGGTCGGCAATAACGTCCGAGATGAGACTTGTGCGCGAGAAATAACCGTTGTCCGTGTCCATATTGCTTTCCTGTCTCTCCTCTGCGCCGTCAGAGCATGAGAGCGTGATAGCCGCCATTATTGTCAACAGAATATTCATTGCCCTCATCGGTTTTTACTTGATGATTTTCCTTGTTCCGCTGCCCGATTTCACGATAAACATGCCGTGGGCATTGTCGATATTATCCACCGCTGTGCCGCTCATGCTGTAATACTTCTGGTCATTGGTTGCCGTCACTTTATTTATTGCAGCAGCTCCACCATTATCATTCCATTCCTCATTGATGCGGTTAATCCAATTCTGTATGGTCTGGGCGTTGATGCGTCCGCTGGTGAGTCCCTCGCCGGTGAGGTGTGCTGCGTCGGGAGTACTGTTAACAATCTCTGCCAATGTTTCGTCACGGTAGGTGGAGGCGTATGTGCAGAACGGAACTACAGTCTTTCCCTTGAAGTCATAACTCTCGCAGAACGTGTGGATAATCATGGGAGTGGTCCACCACCATACTGGGCAGCCGATGAACACCACATCGTAGTCGCTCCAGTTGTCCACTTTGTCCTTGATGGCAGGGCGTGCGTTGCTGTTCTTCTCCTCCAGTGCCACCTCGGTACAGGGAGTGTATTCTGTGGGGTAGGGGTTCTGCGGCACAATCTCAAAGATGTTGCCGTCGGTTATGCGCTGTATTTCCTGCGCCATGCGGCGCGTTGTTCCGCCCCATGAGAAATAAGCCACGAGCACTTTCTTACCGCTGAAGTAGCTGCCGCCGGTTTCCTCTGTGGTATTATCCGGGTTTTCGATTTCCGTTTCTGTCTCCTCGCTTGTGCATGCCGGACAGCTGAGAATTGTCAGCAGCCCGACCATCAACATAAATAACTTTTTCATTGCCTTCATTTGTTTCTTTATATTTTGTATTTGTTGTTTTTTTAATTAAGGATTACCTTTTTCCCGTTTTTAATGAATATGCCCTTCTGCATGCTTCTTCCGTCAACCATTCTTCCGTCGATGGAGTAGACGGCGGCGGTTTCCCTGCTGTCAGCCTTTGCGCTCTTTATACCCGAGGCGTTACCCGACATGATTCTTGTGAGGAACGCATCGAAAGCGTTGCCCCACACGCGGGCGTTGCCGCCTGTGCCGTAGCCGTGAGGATAGCCTTCGAGAATGTGCGTCTCCACCTCGCAGCCAGCCTCACGCACGGCATTCGAGTTTTGGGTGAACTGCGATGCAAAGCCGTCGCGTGTGCCCCAGCAGTAGAATGCCGGAGGAAGGTTTGCGGCGCGCAATGTCTCAACGTTGTTCATTGACACACTCAGCCTGCCATAGAATGAGTAAATCATGCCCACAGCGCATGCCGACACTGGAACTTCGTCGAGGGCATCGGGACGATAGTTCGGGTCAAGGGCTGTGCCGTTTGCCTTGTCGCGCCAGTTGAGCAACACCTCGCCGTTCAATATTCCGCCTGCCGAGAACCCCACGAGGGCAATATCCTCCGGGTCAATGCGGTAGTCGGCAGCATGGGCACGGACGTAGCGTATGGCGCGGCTGAGGTCGGTGGCACTCTCGCGCATGGTGTAGGGAGAAATGCGGTAGTTCACTATGAAGCACTGGTAGCCCATTGCCGTGAGCATGTTTGCCACGTCGTAGCCCTCGTTCTGCATGCTGCGGAACATGAACGCGCCGCCGGGACAGATTATCACCGCTCCCTTGGGCGTGGTGCTCTCAGCAATGGTGAAAACCTCCATGTTGGGGATAAAGTCTGGTCCGTCGGAGTTGTTCACGTTGCGTGTTACGGTTGGGATATTGCCCTTTTCCCACAGATTCACCTTGCCGCTCATCGGCGTGTTGCTGTCAGTTGTTCCCGTTGTGGTGTTGCCGCCGTTTTCCTCTGTGGCATTACCAGGGGGCTCGATTTCCGTTTCTACGTCATCGCCCGTGCATGCCGGGCAGCTGATGATTGTCAGCATTCCTGCTATCAATAAAAATAATTTCTTCATTGCCTTCATTTTCTTTTATTTGTCTTTCTTGTTGTGTCTCCTCAGTTTTTCCACAGCCTTCTCCAGTGATTCCGTAGGCTCTATTATGTTGTAGTCTTTCCAGAAGTCGGCATCCCAGTTTTGCCTTGCATCATCGTAGAACATACGGCTGTCGCGGTATGATTCTGAGTGAGGGATGTTTGCCGCAGGCTGGTTGTCGAGGTCCACTGTCACCATCTCGGCAACAGTGGTGTAGGTGGAGGAAAACAGACGGCGTTTCCAGTCGCATTTAAAGCGGATGGTGTTTCTGATGTAGTCGAGACAAGCCCGCCCGTCATGCTGACGGTAGGCTACAATAATACTTGCCTCACGGCAACGGAAGCGCAGTCCTAATGGTTTTCTCTGCAGCAGCGCCCTGTTGGTCTTTTCCCTGTCGCTCACGTCGAGCGTTATTTCCGCACGGGTCAGGCAAAGGCTCTCGCTGTCAATGTAGAGAGTACCTGAATAGAGCGGATAGTCAACCGTGGCACAAGGCTTGAAACTCACGGCGTAGTGTAGGCGGTCGTCGAGCATTATCATCTGTTCGTGCTTGAAAGAATACAGCGGTAAGGTTTCGTCGTCAAACAGTACGTCGCCGTTTTTCACAATGTCCAGATATACGGCGAGCAGCGGACCGCCCTGCAGCTTCACCGCCAGTGTGTCGTTCGCCTTCTGGCTCATCAGCCTGCGCCCACGTTTTATTCTCACTCTGTCTCTGTCGGTTGTGCGTTTGCCGTAGCCGTTCTTGTACACATCCATCACGCCTTCCGATATGCCCACATAGCGGCTGCCTTTCATTATGGTCTCGCGGTAGAACATGTTGAGCATATTGGGAGTTTGCGGATAGTTTGCGTCTATCCTTTTCATTGCCTCTACAACCAGATTCTTGGCGTCGCCGCCATAGACGGTCACTTCGCCGAGCGTGCGCGCTGCAGGTGTGAGAAACACCGTTGCATTTCCGCCGTTGCCGCTCAAGTCCCTGCATGCTATCTTCCTGTTGGTGTAGCCAAGACACGACAGCAGTATGTTTCCCTCCAGGTCTTCTCTGTCAATTTTCAGTGAAAACATTCCGTCGCCGTTTGTCACGGTGCCTATGTCCCTGCCCTGCAGGTGTACGCTGACGTTGGCGAGCTTCTTCTTTGAATGCGCATCCTTCACGATGCCGTTTATGGTCACGGCATCCCCGGAATGTTGCATTCCCCTTGCGAAGGTATGCAACATTCCGAGCGTGAGCGTCAACATAATTATAATAACTTTTTTCATGAGCACTTTGCTTTATTTCCATCCCATGAACATCCGTGCAGCCTCTGCCGAATGATGGTCGAAGAACAGGCTGCGGGCTGTGTCGAGTGCGGCTATCTGCTGCATCTCATCCTCGGTGAGCGTGAAGTCGAAAATGTCGATATTCTCCTTCATCCGCTCCACGTGGGTCGACTTGGGAATGATTATCACGTCGCGCTGCAGCAGCCAGCGCAGCGCCACCTGTGCAGTGGTCTTGCCGTGATGCGAGGCAATGTTGGCGAGAGTTTCGTTGTGGAAGAAGTTGTTGCGCCCTTCGGCAAGCGGTCCCCACGACATCATCCTTGTGCCGTATTCCTGCATCACCCTCTGAGCCTCCTTCTGCTGGCAGAACACATGGGTCTCCACCTGATTCACCGCCGGAACCACGTCCATGTTCTCAGCAAGGTCGATGAAGTGGTCGGGATAGAAGTTAGACACTCCGATGGCTCTCACTTTTCCCTCCCTGTAGGCATCCTGCAGGGCGCGGTATGCCCCGTAGCGGTCGCAGAAAGGCTGGTGGAGCAGCATAAGGTCAATATAATCGGTGCGCAGCCGGCGCAGGCTCTCGTCGACAGATGCCTTTGCCTTGTCGTAGCCATAGTTTGAAATCCACACCTTGCTCACGAGGAAAATCTCGTCGCGGCTGATTCCGCTGTCGGCTATGGCGCGTCCCACTCCCTCTTCGTTGTGGTAAGCCTGTGCCGTGTCAATCATTCTGTAACCCACGCTCAATGCCTCGGCAACGTGGCGCTCGCAGGCATCGGGCGCTATCTGATACACTCCATATCCCATTTGCGGCATCTCAATGCCGTTGTTCAGTTTTACGCTTTTCATAAATCTATTTGTTTTTTTATGTTTCACGGTGCAAAGGTACGGCAAATCCCCGAAACTGCCTTTACACAGATTTCGGGGATTTTTTACAATTATTCCTTTTATTTAGGGCATGTACTCCAAAACAGTACTATTTTTCAACAAAATGCTATTTAGTCTTCCGATTTTTCACTTCTGATGGTGTCATACCAAACTCTCGCTTGAAGCTTTCCCGGAAATTGCCAAGATTATTGAAGCCTGTAAGCATCGCCACTTCCGAAATGCTGTGTTCTCCAGTTTGCAGGAGCTTCATGCTTTGGCGCAGTTTTGCCTTTTTTATGTATTCGTTGGCACTCATGCCAGTGAGTGCTTTCACCTTGCGGTAGAATGTGGAGTGGCTCATCGCCATCTTGTCGGTCATGAAGGCTATGTCGAGGTCATCGGTGGCGATATGCCTGTCGATGAGGCAGTTGAGCTTTTCCATGAACTTCCGGTCGAGTTCGCTCAGTAGTGTCATTGGAGCTTCTGTCTTTGAGATTTTTTCCTTTTCTGATAGTTTCTTGTCTTCCGGACTTCCCGAAAAACTCTTTTGTACGATATACTCAGCCATTTTTCTTCTGCCGGCAATAATGTTTCTGATGCGGCTCTGTAAAAGCTTGGCACTGAATGGTTTCTTCAGATAAGAGTCGGCTCCGCTGTCATAACCTTCTTGTTGGTCGTTGATGCTGTTTTTGGCAGTCAGCAGGATGACGGGGATGTGGCTCGTTCTGATGTCTTCTTTCAGTATCCTGGTCATCTCAATGCCATCCATCTCAGGCATCATTATGTCGCTTATAATCAAATCAGGTGTCTGCTCAAAAGCCAAGTCCTTTCCTTCCTTGCCGTTGCTGGCTTTGAGAATGCGGTAATCTTCCTTGAGAGATTCCTCGATATATTGTTGAATGTCGCTGTTGTCTTCCACTGTCAACAAGAGAGGTGGCTGGTTCTCGTTGTTTTTTCCCGTGCAGTCTTCTTGCAGCTCTGTTGTATATGAGGCTTTGGGTGTGTCGGCCGTGTCTGTCTGCTCATTGTCTTTATGCAGAGCATCAGGATAGGTATTGTCTTTCTTCAGGATAAAGCTAAACTTGCTGCCTTTCCCTTTTTCGCTATCTATCAATAATTCTGCCTCATGGAGTTGCGCCAAGGATTTGACTAAAGCCAGCCCGATGCCAGTCCCTGAGGCTTGGTGCTTGCCGTTTTCCTGGTAATATCTGTCACAGATATGTGGCAATGCTTCCTTGTCGATGCCGTAGCCTGTGTCTTCTACTGAGAGGCTTACACACTCTGTGTCGGGCATTCTGAGGCTGATGGTGATGCTGCCGGATGGCGTATATTTGATGGCATTCGACATCAGGTTGTTTACCACAGTCGTGATGACTTCCGCGTCGAAGTAAATCTCAGGAACTCCGTCTTGTATATCCATCTGAATGTTGAGCTTTGGATTGTGGTTGAGATCCTTGAATCTTGTTCCTGTCTCTTTAATGAATGCTCCAAGATTATCGCGAACCACCGTCAGCTTGCGGTTTTGTGTCACTGTCTTTCTGAATTCTAAAATGTCGTTGATAATATTCAGGAGCCGCTCCGCACTGGCATGGATGCAGCCTATCTTCTTGCTGGCAAAATCAGGCAACCGCCTGTCGTTCGTCAAATCCTCCAAAGGACCGAGGATGAGTGTAAGAGGGGTGCGGAGCTCGTGGGTGATATTAGTGAAAAAGCGCAGTCTCTCCTCGTTAACTTCCTGCTTTTGCCGGCTTTCCCATTGTGTCTGTGCCAGGGAGTTGCGCAGCAAAAGTTCCTTTTTATAGGAACGCAGCATATATGCCGTCACTCCTAAAGCGAGCAACAGATACCCTGATTTTGCCCACCAGGTGAGCCATAAAGGAGGACTGACCACTACCTTCTGTTCTGCCGATGAGCTTTCATCCCAGTCTTGGCTCTTGAGTTTTGAGCGGATGATAAAGGTATAGTCGCCAGGCTTGAGGTTTCGGAAAGTCACGTCTTTGTCGCCCTCCGTCTCATACCATTGGTCGTCCAGTCCTTTCATCATATATGAATACTCAACCTTTCCTTCTTGCGCGAAATCTTTTGCCGTAAAGCTTATCTTGAAGGTGTTGTCATCGTATTTCAAGCGCACTGCACCGTCTTCATCAGGAGAAATTAAGGTATACAGAGACTGTTCCGACAGTCTGCCCACCCTTTCACAGCCGATGATTTCTATCTGTGGCGCCGTCTTCTGGCTGGATAAGAGCCGTGGATTGAAATAGCACACACCAGCGGGCGATCCAAAGTAGATGGTACCGTCGGGAGTCATGGCGGCAGATGCCTCTATGAAATTTCCCATGGCGATGCCGCTTTGGAAGTCGTAGTTGTAAAACCGCTGTTTGTGCATGTCAAGGCATGATATGCCAGAGAATAAACTTACCCAAATGTTTCCCTGTTTGTCTTGGCATACAGCCCGTATGTGGGTGTCTTTGAGCCCTTGTTGCTCATCATACATCTTGATGGAGTTTAGCTTCAGTGGATTTTCTATGTATGCCAGTCCCTTGTAGGTTCCAATCCATATTCCGTTGTTGGAGTCGGTGATGATATGGTTGACGGAATTGCTTTTCAATCCGTTTAGGGCATTGATGCGGGCAATGAGTTTCTTCTGCTTGTTGAATACGAATACGCCTTTGGCAATGCTTCCCACCCAGAGCTGTCCATATTCATCTTCCTTTAAGCTATAGATGATGGTGCTGGTCTTTCCCATCTGCCTGTTCATCTCAGTCTCTTTTCGCTCTGTGCCGTTGATCACGGTATAGAGGCCGTCTTCGCAGCCTATCCATATCTTGCCTGTCTTGCTTTCCAGCAAGGCGTGAACGTCAAATCCCTGAATGCGGAGGTGGTGGGTAAATTGCCGGGTATGCGGATTGAATTCTAAGGCACCGTTGTCGCTGGTGCCAAACCATATGTTGCCCTGATGGTCTTCCATGAAGTCATAGACTGTGGCGGAAGTATTGAAAAGATATTTGCTGAAATCCCAACAGTGAACAGTCTGTCCGTTCAGGTATTGGCATATGAGATTGTCCTGTCCTATCCATAGATACCCTTGACGGTCGCAAAAGATTCCACAGGTGTTCTTGAGGGGATGCGGCAGATTGCCGAGTGTGTGAAACTCAGATTTGGATTGAGGCAGGAAGTCGATGCCGCTGCCGAAATTGCCAATCCATACGTTAGCGAAGGAGTCTTGTATGATTCTTCGGGTGTTGTTTGACGATAAGCCACTGTTTTCATTGGTGATTTGCTGAAATGAAAGCGGTTCGTTGTATGGGTGCTGATAGCGGTTGAGGTCGAGAATGCTGATGCCTCCGATGTCGGATGCAATCCAGAGGGTGTGATTGTCCATCTCCATGATTTGGTGGATATTGTCGCCGGCAGGAGAATGGGGATTATCCGCCTGTGGCTTGAATACACGAAACTTGCCTGTAGATTCATCCATTAAAGCCAATCCCAGATTGGTTCCCACCCAGATGTTTTGCATGTGGTCAATACAAATAGAACGCACGTTGTTGCCAGGCAGACTCTGTGTATCCTTAGGATTGTGACAGTAGAATTCAGCCTTCTTGGTTCTCATGTTATAAATATACATGCCATCCATTCGCAAACCAATGAACAAATGACCGTTTCCATCATCCAAGATACTGCGGATGCCATTCTTTATTTTAGGGAAAAGTTGCTTGGGGTAAGTGGTGAACTTTTGCGTCTTTATGTTGTAATGTTGTATGTCTCCATTGTAATGGGCAATCCACACGCCCCCGTCTGAGGCACCATTGATGGCAGATACACTTCCCTTTAGCATTCCTTGCTGATTAGAGAAATGCCGGAAGGTTTGTGTCTTGCAGTCAAAGACGTCAAGCTGTCCGTTCTTGAAATACATCCAAACAGAACGGCTTCCTTTGTCATAGTGTAGTCCTACGAGTCCATCATCCCCGATATGGGAGTTGCTCGTCTTGAAAACAGTGCATTTATTTCCTGCAATACGGTTCAAGCCTGACTCGGTGGCAATCCATAAGAATCCTTGTTCGTCCATGACCATGTCATTGACGAACTCATTCGACAAACCTTGTCTCAAACCTATGTTCAAGAAGGAATGGTTGCCGGCAGCCGATAAGTTAAGCACCTCAATGAGGAAACAGATTGAGAATATCAGTCTTTTCATGCTTTCATGCGTTTAGCGTTTATTTATGATGAAATCTGTTTTAGTTGAATGCAAAGTTACTTAATTTTTGTGATATTTGCAAGAAATCAGTCGCAAATGCTTAATTTTCGTTGCAGTGTGACAGAAAAACGTTTTAAAAACTCTTTTTGAACGTTTATCGGCATAATTTGACCGATAACAGACCGTCCTTTAGAGAACAAAACACTACTTTTGCAACCCAATGTAACATATTATATAAAAACATCAAAATCTTATGAAACGAAACAGTTCTACACTATCGGCATTCTTGTTATGCTTGTTTTTGCACTTGTTGCCAGTCACGGGTTCTTCAAAAGCCTGGACACAGAACCATTCTAAGACAATAGTCAATGGCATTCCCTGGTATGACCAGAACCGCCGTCCTGTGAATGCACATGGTGCCGGCATCATCAGTGATGGCGGAAAATATTGGCTCTTTGGTGAATATAAGAGCGATACAAGCAATGCCTTCCCTGGCTTTGGATGCTATTCTTCCGAAGATTTGGTGAACTGGCACTTTGAGCGGGTGGTGCTTCCTGTGCAGAAAAACGGCATCTTAGGTCCTAATCGAGTGGGAGAGCGGGTAAAAGTGATGCGATGCCCTAAGACGGGAATGTATGTGATGCTGATGCACGCTGATAACTTGAAATACAACGACCCGCATATCGGCATAGCTACATGCAAGACCATCGATGGAGATTATAAGTTGAGAGGTACGCTTCAATATCATGGGCAGCCTGTCAGGCGTTGGGACATGGGAGTATTTCAGGATGATGACGGCAAGGGCTATCTCCTCACCCATCACGGACCTGTCTATCGGCTGAGCGATGATTACCTCAGTGTGGACACCATGATAGCCAATGTGAAGGGCATGGGAGAGTCGCCAGCCATGTTCAAGAAGAATGGCATGTACTATCTCTTGACATCCAATCTTACAAGCTGGGAGCGTAATGACAATTATTATTTCACAGCCACGAATATCGCGGGACCTTGGAAAAGGCAGGGCTTGTTCTGTCCGGAGGGAACACTGACATGGAATTCTCAAAGCACTTTTGTCCTGATGCTGCCTGACGGAACACCGATGTACATGGGCGACCGCTGGTCCTATCCTCATCAGGCATCGGCTGCCACCTACGTATGGTTGCCGATGCAAGCGGATGGAGAAAAGCTCGCCATTTCTGAGTATTGGCAATCGTGGAATCCGCAGAATGTGAAATCTGATAATATATTGAACTACGCCAATTACAAGAAGCCTCTTATCATGAAATCCAACCAAACGGGTAAATCTGTAAATCTGGATTTTATGGGTACTCACGTCGCAGTATCGGGCAGGACGGATTGTCACAGCGGCTATGCCTTAGTTTCTGTATTGGACACTAAGGGCGATACTGTTTTTTCCAGCTTGATAGATTTCTATAGCAAGGTGCCGCAGGAAGGCATTCGGGTGATGACTCCACCATTGCCATACGGTCAATATACCTTGGAAGTAAAGGTAACGGGCGAAAGACCTAATTGGGCGGATAAAAGAAAGAGTCTTTATGGTGCGGATGATAATTTCATCCATACCGATATGGTGTATGTCTTTGGAAAGGCATGCCAATCTGATTGATAATCGCTCATTTCCAATATTAAAAGCTTCCAATATTGAATAATAATGATTTCATGATAGGGTTATGTGCAAAATGAAGATGATGCTTTCTATGGTGGCAAGTATTCTTTTCCCCTTGCTGGCTTCGGCAGGAGACAAGATAGAGATTGATGTAAGCAAGAGAGGCAACGCTGTTTCTTCTTGTCTGTATGGTATTTTTTATGAGGATATCAACCATGCTGGAGATGGTGGACTGTATGCTGAACTCATTAGAAACAGGAGTTTTGAGGACACTCAATATCCTAAAGGCTGGCATGTGGAAAATGGCAGATTAGCGCCTCGACAAGTAAGGCATCACTTTACAGGCGAGGTGTCTGTCCGAACATTCCCTTGGCAGAAATCCATTATATCAGGTTGGACATTGTCTGTTGGTTCTGATGACAAGGCGGAGGTGTCATTATCGCAAGCCAACCCTTACTATGCCTCCGCCCCCACGAGTGCGCAAATCACAATCCTGCAGGTGTATGGAAGTGGCATAAGACTTGTCAACCATGGATTTTGGGGCATCCCTGTAGTGGCTGGGCAACAGTATCGTCTTCGTACGATATTGAAGTTTGCCAAGGGGTATAAAGGTCATGCCAAGGCTCTCTTGCTCGATGACAAAGACCGTGTGATTGCCTCGCAGGATATAAAAGTGAAAGGAAGCGGAAAGTGGAATGATGTATCTCTTACATTGACTCCATCGGCGTCGGCGAGCGATGCAAAGTTGGCAGTAGAGTTTGATAAGAAAGGTGTGGTGTGGATAGATTATGTGTCCTTGTTCCCACAAGCAACCTACAAGAGCCGTCCGAATGGCATGAGAATGGATCTTGCCAACATGCTTGCTGCCATGAAGTCTACATTCTTGCGTTGGCCAGGTGGTTCCACCGTTGGTGGCATAACGCTTGACAATCGTTTTGACTGGAAACAAACTTTGGGCGACCCAGCTTCCCGTCCGGGGCAATATGTCACATGGGGCGAAAGGTGCTCATATGGATTGGGCTATCATGAGATGTTGCAATTCTGTGAGGATATGAAGATGGATGCCATGTTTGTGTGCAGTGCAGGTATGGCGGATATGTTTCGCAGTGGCGAGCTGTGTCCTGACGACTCTCTGGATTTCTTTGTCAACGATTGCCTTGATGCCATTGAGTATGCCATAGGAGATGCCAATACGGCATGGGGGGCAAAGCGCATAGCCGCGGGTCATCCCAAGCCTTTCCCCCTGAAATATGTTGAGGTGGGCAATGAGCATTATGGCAAGGAGTATGAGCATCGGTTCAACAAGTTCTATCGTGCCATTAAAGCCAAGTACCCGGAGATTCTGGTGGTGTCCAACCATTTCATCTATGGCATAGGAGACTCCGAGAAGACCGACATCGTGGATCCTCATTGGTATGGCACTCCCAACTTCTATTTCAACAACATCACGCTCTTTGACAGCATTCCGAGGGATGGCAAGCATGCCTATATCGGTGAGTGGGCGTGCAACTTCAATGTGGGCAAAGGCTGCATGCGCTCTGCTCTTGCGGAAGCTGCTTTCTTGACCGGCATAGAGCGCAATGCTGATTATGTCATCATGACTTCTTATGCTCCGCTTCTTCAGAATGTCCATGACAAGGATTGGAATGTCAACTTGATTTGGTTCGACAACAATAAAGCTATTGGGCGTGCATCCTATTATGTGCAGTGTATGGCTTCTGCCAACAAGAGCGATTATAATGTGGATGTGAAATACACAGGTTCGCCAGCGCCTTTGCGTCACCAAAAAGGAAAGATAGGCTTTGGATCGTCCAAGAGTCCAGTGGAAATCAAGAATGTCAGAATCAAGACTGATGGAAAGTACTTTGTTCCAAACCTGAGGATGGGCGAAGCTCGAAATGGAGAATGGAAACTCTCGGAAAATGGCATCTTGCTGCAAACCGGCACAGGCGGCCAATCTCTCTATGTGCTGAACCAGTTGGAGAGCGATGATTTCGTCATGGAATGTGATGTGAAACGTGGCTCCTTCAAGGAGGGCGTCTTCCTGTTCTATAATATCTCTGACGATATTCAAAAGGCGGTGAGATATAATATAGGTGGTTGGAACTGCGAGATTCTGTATGTCAATTCCCTGTATGACGGTCTTGATGTCGGGGCTATAGGAACTGCTGCCAAGTGTTCGGTAAAACCCGATGAATGGCATCATGTCAAGCTGATAGTCAAGCCTACGAGAAGCACTCTGATTCTTGATGGCAATGACTCATTGAGCTATACACCTTTGTCAACGCCAGAACATTTCGTGAATGTGGGAATAAAGGAGGATAGCCAAGAGGTCATCATCAAGGTGGTAAACCGCACAGCTTCGGCTTATGTTCCAGAAATCATACTGAATGGGGTAAGGGCGGCAAAGGTGGATTGCAAGGTGACGACTCTGTCGGCGATAGATGACAGGATGGAAAATTCTTTCGAACATCCACGAGCCATATATCCAGTAGAGGATTCGATGGAAATAGACAGAAGCAACTTCACTTATTCCTTCAAGCCCTATTCCTATACCATATTGCGGTTTAAGGCTAACTGATAATGGATAGAGTATTCAAATGAAACAAACAATTATAAACTATAAAACAAGTACAAAAATGAAAAAGAATTTCTTGACTTTTTTACTCTTGCTGTTGTCAATGGTGACAGCAGTGGCAAAGGACAAGTTCCCAATGGTTATTTTGAAGGGTGATTATCCTGATCCTACGATTTTGCGTGAAGGAAAGGATTTTTATATGACCCATTCCATGTTTCAAAATGCACCGGGATTTCTGATTTGGCACTCTCAGGATTTAATAAACTGGGAGCCTGTCACACACGTTGTGACCAAGGGGGTAAACTGTCCTATGGCACCTGATTTACAGAAATATAAAGGAAAATATTATCTCTATTTTCCTGACAGAAAGACCACTTTTGTATGTATTGCCGACAAGATAGAAGGACCATGGAGCAATCCTATAGAGGTAAAGGGTGCCAAAGGGATAGATCCAGGACACATCGTTGATGTAAAGACAGGAATGCGTTATCTTTTTACTGACAAAGGACTCATGGCTCCTATTAACGATGAGGGCACAGCCTTGACTACACCGATGAAGACAGTATATTCTGGTTGGGATATTCCTAAAGACTGGGTTACTGAGGGAAAATGGCCTGAGAAATACCTGGAATCTCCCAAGTTGATTTTTTATAACGGATATTATTATTTAACCTCTGCCGAGGGTGGTACTGCAGGACCACCGACCAGCCACATGGTTGTTACCGCACGCTCAAAAAGTCTTGAAGGACCATGGGAAGAGTCTCCTTACAATCCTATAGTACACACTTGGTCAGCTAATGAAAAATGGTGGTCTAAAGGACATGGGACAATATTTGATGATGCCGAAGGTAATTGGTGGATTGTGTATCATGCCTATCCTAATGGCTATCATACCTTAGGACGTTTCACGTTGCTTGAACCTTTGGAATATACTGCAGACGGATGGTTTCGTGCCAAGAAAAGTCAACCTCTTCCTATAGCTTCGAAGAAAATCAAGCATGGGATAGAACTAAGCGATGACTTCTCTGGTCATAAGTTGGGGTTTCAATGGACATTGTTCAAGGACTTTAATTATGATTCTGTCGTGCTCAAGGACAAGAAGTTAATCTTGAAGGCACGTGGAACGAAAGTGGGGAAAGGAAGAGTTCTCTCTGAGATAGCAAGAGATAAATCCTATGACGTGAAGGTAAAAGTAAAGACAAAGACGCAAGAGGCTGGTCTGTTTCTTTTCTATGATGAGAGGGCTTTTACGGGTGTGACGTCGGATGGCAGCCATTTGAAGGTCTATGACCATTGTAAATTGGTCAAGACTATTCCTTATTCGTCCGCTTCTAATTGTTGGTTTCGTCTGCGCAACATCAAGAATGTGCTTGCCATAGAGGTGAGTAAAAAGGGGAAAAAATGGGAAGCGATAGATTCTGAACTTCAGTTGTCGGACATGAATCATAATAATCTGAGTTGGTTCCGCTCGCTACGGCCATCTTTGGTTTCGGTGGGAAATGGAATTGCTGAGTTTTCGGATTTCCAGTATGTACCTCATGCCGAAAAATAGCTATGATACCAGAATTGACGAAGAACCATTTTTTTTCTAAAAAAAGTGGCTTTTTTTGAGAAAATCATAAAAGTTTTATGTATTATTTGGGTTATTCTATGTGTTATTAGTTAAATTTATAGTACTTTTGCACCAAATATTTAATAAAACAAACTATAGTATGAAACAAATATCATTATTAGTATTGTCATTCTTGGCAATATGTTCTGTTCAAGTTAAGGCACAGATACCAGCGCAGTCTATCCGGTGGGACAGGCATGGTCTTATCTTCGACGGTAAGCGGGTGGTTCCGGTTATGGGGGAGGTGCATTACTCTCGTATTCCACAGGATGAGTGGAAACAGGAAGTGAGGAAGATGAAGGATGGCGGAGTCACCGTCATTGCCGCATACGTATTCTGGAATCACATAGAAGAAATGGAAGGAGTGTTTAACTGGAGCGGACAGCGCAATTTGCGTGCCTTCCTGGAGATTTGTAAAGAGGAGGATTTGCCTGTTGTGATAAGAATTGGACCGTTCTGCCATGGCGAGGTGCGTAATGGCGGCATCCCTGACTGGATGCTTGCCAAGGGGTGTAAGATGCGTGATGAGAATCCTGTTTTCATGGGATTTGTCTCAGAGCTCTATCGTCAGATATTCTCTCAAGTGCAAGGTTTGCAGTGGAAAGACGGAGGTCCTGTCATTGCTGCACAGTTTGACAATGAGTACCGCGGCAGGGGCAGCTATCTTATGGCTTTGAAGACGATGGCACAAAAGGCAGGTTTCGACTTGCCTTTCTATACGCGCACAGGATGGCCGGAGCTGGCGACACCGGTGCCTTTCGGAGAAATGATACCGCTCTATGGCGACTATGCCGACGGTTTTTGGGAACGTGGCATTCAGGAAACGGCGGGCAACTATTACAAGGCTTTTAATTTCAAGGCTTTCCGTAGCAGCACCGCCATTGCCTCCGAGCAGTTGGGCGAACAGAGGGAGCGGCTCAATGAGGGGGATGAGCAATATCCTTACTTTACCTGTGAGCTTGGTGGAGGCATGATGTCTGCTTATCATCGCCGTCCGTTTGTCTATCCCGAGGATGCCTATTCCATGGCTGTGGTGAAATTGGGCAGCGGCAGCAATCTTCTTGGCTATTACATGTATCATGGAGGCACGAATCCGGTGGGATTTGTGTCGGGTGACAATGATGACGGCAGCAGTATCTATCTAAATGAGACACAGCGTACCGCCTATACCAATTACAACGACCTGCCTGTGAAGACATACGATTTTCAGGCTCCTTTGGGTGAGTTCGGACAAAGGAACCCGCATTATTTTATGTTGAGAAAGCTTCATCTCTTCATGCACGACTATGCTGAGGTGTTGGCTCCGATGGAGGCAAGTTTCCCATGCAGGCAAGATATAGCGAAAGGCGATGACTCGCATCTTCGCTGGTCGTACCGTTCAAAGGACGGCAGAGCTTTTGTGTTCGTCAACAACTATGAGCGCCTGCAGGATATTACGGCGAAGAGAAATGTGCGGTTTGATGTCTGTGGCGTCAGGTTCCCGCAGAAAGCGCTGAAGGTTCCTGCCGGTACAGTCTGCATCTTCCCTGTCAACATAGATAACATCCGCTATGCCACGGCACAGCTCATTGCCAAGCGTGACGGCAAGATTTATCTGGAGCAAATCAGCGGCATACCAACTGAAATATGTGTGGACGGCAAGGTGATGAGGAATGTGAAGGCGGGGGGACTGGCAAAGCCTGTATATAAGAATATTTATCTGGTGGATTCGGAAACCGCGGGAAATTTGTTTCTCGGCAAAGCAGATGCCGCTCCTGCCGTGCGGCTGGCATCTGACGTAAAATTAGAAAAAGTCAGGGAAGCCGGCGAACCTTACAAGATAACCATAGGTGTCAACAAGGTGGCACAGCAGCCGCAGGATGCCGACTTCAAGAGTGCGGCGGTATATGAGATTACCAATCTTCCACAAGAGCGTGAAGGGGTATTGCTCAATATTGACTATCGTGGAGATGTGGCACGTCTCTATGCCGATGGCAAGCTCGTGGCTGATAACTTCTATAACGGCAGACCTTTCCTCATGGGACTGTGGCGGTTGCCAAGGGATTGCAGGAAGTTGGAGCTTCGTGTCCTGCCACTCCAAAAGGATATGCCTGTCTACTTCCCACGTGAGGCAGATACCTCAAAAGTGGGGGAGGAAGTGAAAAGGATATTTTTAAGTGAAGAGTGAAAAGTGAAGAATGAATCTTATGAAATCAAATAAAACGATTATAATGACCGCTATGGGATGGATGTTCTGTGCCTCTTTGACGGCGCAGACAATTCCTGTAGGTAACAATAATGTTATCTCTTTAGAAGGCAGGTGGCGCTTCGCGCAGGGGGATGTGCCTGAGTATGACGACGAGGTTGTGCTTCCTGGCTCCATGCTTACCAACGGCAAGGGCGATGACGTGTGTGCCCATACCCGGTGGACAGGAAGTCTTTACGACTCATCGTTCTACTTTAATCCCTACATGCAAAGGTATCGCATGGAGAAGACTTTGACTGACGGCAGGCACCAGCCTGTGGGGACGATGAAATTCCCTTTCTTCCTCACCCCGGAGAAGCACTACGTGGGCAATGCCTGGTATCGGAAGACGGTATTTGTGCCGAGGGAGTGGAAGAGGAAACGGGTAATCCTTTTCTTGGAGCGTCCGCATATCGAGACTTCTGTTTATGTGAACGGCAAGCTGGCCGGCAGAGATTCCTCATTGAGTGTGGCTCATGAGTTTGACGTCACACCTTATATTATATATGGCAGGGACAATGAGATTGACGTCAAGATATATAATGGCATAGAGAATGTTAGTGTGGGGCAGGATTCGCATAGCGTGACCGACCAGACACAGGGCAACTGGAACGGCATCATAGGAAAGATGGAGCTGCGGGCACGCCAGCAGCGGTATGTCAGGAACCTTCAGGTGTATCCTGATGTGAAGAACAAGCGGATAAAGGTGGTTATGGATGTTGTGGGGGATAAGGCAAAGGCTGATTTTGAATTTGCGATTGCTGACGCTTCTTCTGTCCCGCTCCTTTTCTCTTTTAAAAAACTTCATAGGGGAACTGACGGCAAATATTCTGTAGTTCTTCCGATGGGTGAGGACGTGAAGCTGTGGGATGAGTTCAATCCGAATCTCTATACTCTCACCGCCAAGATGGGTGACGACAGGGTAGAGACCACTTTCGGCATGAGCCAGATTGGCATAGATGGCAGGCAGTTCTACATGAACGGCAGGAAGATATGGCTGAGGGGCACCATTGGCAACTGCTGTTTCCCTGAGACTGGTTATCCTCCTACTGATGAGGACTCGTGGCTACGTATATTCAGGAAGTGTAAGGAATATGGCCTTAACATGATGCGCTTTCATACCTACTGTCCTCCGGAGGCTGCCTTCGCTGCCGCCGACAAGGTGGGATTTTATCTTCAGCCTGAGGGACCGTCATGGCCTAACCATGGTGTGAAACTTGGCAACGGCATGACTATTGACCGCTATCTGATGCAGGAGACACGGCGCATGGTGGAGAAATATGGCAATCATTCTTCATTCTGTTTTCTGGCGGCCGGCAATGAGCCGGCAGGCAACTGGGTGAAGTGGGTTGGCGACTTCGTTGATGCCTGGAAGGCTACGGGCGACAGGCGGCGTGTGTATTGTGGTGCTTCTGTAGGAGGCGGCTGGGCGTGGGACCCCAAGAGCGAGTATCATGTGAAAGGCGGTGCCCGCGGGCTTGATTGGAACAGGAATGCCCCTCAGTCTGTTGATAACTTCAACGAGGGCATGAAGAAGATTGTGCAGAAGGGCAAGACTCCTGTCGTCTTTGACAACAACGAGCCTTTCCTTACCCACGAGATGGGGCAGTGGTGTGCCTTTCCCGACCTCAAGGATACCGTTAAATATACAGGTGTCTATAAAGCCCGCAACTTTGAAATCTTTGCAGACTTGCTTCGTGACAACGGCATGGCTTCAAGGGCAGAGAAGTTCCTGCATGCAAGTGGCAAGTTGCAGACCTTAGCCTATAAATACGACATCGAGCGCAATCTCCGCACTGAGGATTACGCAGGCTTCCAGATGCTTTCGCTGAATGATTACAGCGGTCAGGGCACGGCACTTGTGGGAGTGTTGAATGTGCATTGGAACGAGAAGGGATATTGTGATGCAGGGGATTGGAAGGAGTTCTGCTCACCTGTCGTTCCTCTGGCTAAGTTCTCTCAGTTTGTTTTTGGCAGTGAGACCCGCAGCCATGTTCCTGTGGAGCTGTACAATGCCTATAAGGAGCCTTTGCGTGATGCCAGGCTTTCATATTCCGTCAAGGGAACGGACAATCATTTGTATGCTTCGGGAGAGCTGCATTGTGTACCGGATGCAGGCGTGAATGAAATACCAATTGGCAAGAATATCAATATTGGCGATATAACTCTTCCTTGTTTTCCTGATGTCAATATGCCGTTAAAGCTGACACTGGCAGTTCACGTAGAGTCATCAAATGCCCCGAAAGCCTGTAATCACTGGGATTACTGGGTGTATCCGCAGGAGCAGGAAATGCCTGATGCAAAGGATGTTTATATCACGGACACTTTGGATGCCATGGCGCACAGGGTGCTTGATAAAGGCGGGAAGGTGCTCATACTTGCTGCCGGCAAGGTGAAAATGGGCGATGATGTGAGGCAGACTTATCTGCCTGTATTCTGGAATACCAGCTGGTTTAAGATGCGCCCGCCACACACCACCGGTGCATATATCGACAACAGGCATCCGCTCTTTAGGAATTTCCCGACGGATGACTGGGCTAATCTCAACTGGTGGGAATTGCTCAACAGGGCGCAGGTGATGAATCTCCGTGCGTTTCCCCAAGACTATCAGCCTGCCGTACAGCCGATAGACACATGGCACATAAGCCGTAAGCTCGGTATGATGGTTGAGGCAAAGGTGGGAAATGGAAAACTCCTGATGACCACCATGGACTTGACCTCGGATTTGGACAAACGTCTGGTGGCATGCCAAATGCGCAAGGCTATACTGCTGTATATGATGAGCCAGGACTTTGCGCCGTCCATAGAGGTGGATGAGCAGGTTATCGCTGAGCTTTTCACAAGTCGTGCCCCGGCTGTGGATATGTTTACCAATGATTCTCCCGATGAGTTGAAACCTAAGCTGTAGTTTTATTCCTACTCCGTAAACTCAGAGGGCGACGCGCCGAGGTATTTCTGGACGTAGCGGCTGAAATATGACTCCGATGAGAACTCAAACATGTCGGATATCTCGGTGAACGTGAGCCGTTTGCTGCGCAGCAGACGGGCGATGTCGAGCGACGTGTAGCGTGTTATCCAGAAGTTGGCTGGATAGCCGCTCACCTTTTTCGACACCTCGGAGAGATATTTCGGGGTGACGCAGAGAATGTCGGCATAATATCCTATCTCGCGGTTCTTGCGGTAGTCGCCGCGCTCAAGCAGGGCAAGGAAACGGTTCATCAGCGTGGCATACTGCTGGGTCACGGTGTCGTCGTTGCCATAGAGCGTTGCGTGGAAGTCGAAGAAGTCGATAATCATTGCCTGCACGGCATTAATCATTGCGTCGCGGTGAAACTTGTGCGACTCTATGGCAAGGCGCCGCCTCACGTAGTCGAAGTCGAGGGCGCACACTTGCTGCTGCTCCGGCGTGAGGTGCATTATGGGATTGTTGAACAGCGACAGTGCACCGCGGGTGCCGTAGTTGCTCTGCGGAGTGGCGATGGTGATAAACTGCGGCGTGACATAAATCACATCCACCTTGAAGCCGTCGCTCTCGCGGAGATCCCTCAGCAAGTCGCTGCGGCGCACTATCAGGCAGTCGCCTGCCGCCATCACAAACGCATTGCCGTTGAAGGTGAAGCGGCATTCTCCTTCGTGGCAATAGGCATGACACAGATAGCCTTCCCTGCTGCCGTCGCCTATATTAAGTAATGTATTGTCAAAAATCACATCCTGCATGGTGTTCGGGGGTGTTTAGCGTTATCCATTGTTTATGTGCATTTGAGCTTTCTCACAGCCTTTATGCACTTGCGCTTTTCCTTTTCGCTGATGGTGGTGTTGCGGCGTGTGCCCCCTTTCTCTATTGTAGCAACAATCTTGAAGCCGCTGTAATGGCATATTTCCTTCATGGCACGTATTGCGCCGCGGCTCTGGTGCATGATGATGTTAAAGGGCCAGGGCGTTGTGGAGGTGCTTACGAGTATGCACCGCTTGCCTTTGTGAAGCGGAACGGGAAGCCCCCTTGCCGTCTCGCCCATCATTCCGTAGACAATGCGGTCGAACAGCAGTTTCAAGGTGCCGGGAATGTTGCCCCAATAGCATGGGGCACCTATGACGATGGCGTCGCAGCAGCGTATCTTCTGCAGTACAGCCTGTGAGTCGTCATCGGGCAATGCGCACCGATTGTCCTTGCGGCATTTCATGCAGGCAACGCACGGCTTGACGTTCAGCCTGTTTACATCCACCGTTTCGGTTTCTGCGCCGAGGCTTTCCGCCTCTGTCTGCATTATGTTGAGCATCTGTGAGATATTGCCCTTTGCTCTCGGACTGGCATTCAGTATCAGAATTTTCATAAATAGTATATTTTGTGTAGACAATGATGGGGCAAAGGTAATAAAAATAAATGTATCAGCCAACTATTTATTAAGAAATTTGCGAATTTCTGAATATTCTTTGCGAAACGCAAAAAAATAAATATTGTTAATTTTTTCAGCAATTTAAACATATCCTTTTGTAGTGTCTCTGTTTTTAGCTAACTTTGCAAGATGAAATAAAACACAAGAGAGTTTATATATAATTATGGTACATAATAAATTCAAGGGATTGGGCATTGCGCTCATCACACCTTTCACTTCGGACGGCGAGGTGGACTACAAGGCGCTGAAAAGACTGGTGGAATATCAGTTGGGCAATGGTGCCGATTTTCTTTGTATATTGGCAACAACAGGCGAGACGCCTTGTCTCACCGCTGACGAGAAACAGAAGATAAAGGATTTGGTGCGTAATGTCGTAAACGGACGCGTGCCGATACTCATCGGATGCGGCGGAAATAACACAGCAGCCATAGTGGAGGAACTGAAAACCGGCGACTTCAAGGGATTTGACGGTGTACTCAGCGTGTGTCCTTACTACAATAAGCCCTCACAGGAGGGACTTTTCCAGCATTTCCGTGCCATTGCCAACGCCACGGAGTTGCCTGTTGTGCTGTATAATGTGCCTGGACGTACCGGGATAAACCTGAAGGCGGAGACCACTCTGAGGCTTGCCCGCGAATGCCGGAATATAGTGGGCATAAAGGAAGCAAGCGGTAACTTGGAGCAGGTGGATGAGATAATCAAGGGCAAGCCTGCCCACTTCGACGTTATCAGCGGCGACGATGCCCTGACTTTCCCGATGATAGCCTGTGGCGCCGTGGGTGTTATCAGTGTTATAGGCAATGCCCTGCCGCGCGAGTTCTCAAAGATGATACGTCTGGAGTTCAAGGGTGAGTATGAGGGTGCGCGCAAGATTCACCATAAGTTCACCGAACTTTATTCGCTGCTCTTTGTCGACGGCAATCCTGCCGGTGTGAAGTGCCTGCTCCATGAGATGGGTATGATAGAGAACGTTCTGCGGTTGCCTCTTGTTCCCACACGGGTTCAGACGGTGCAGAAGATTGCCGAGGTGATGAAAGAGCTGCGCATCTGATTTTGGTAAATAAAGCGAAAAAATAAGGGCTTTAGTGAAAAAAGTTACGAAAAAATTTGGCTGTATCGAAAAATAGTAGTACCTTTGCACCGCAATTCTAAAATGAAGGTTGCTGAACGGCTCCTTAGCTCAACTGAATAGAGCATCTGACTACGGATCAGAAGGTTGCAGGTTTGAATCCTGCAGGAGTCACTTCAAGAGCCTTTAATGAAATAACAGAATAGCTGCAATTAGTGTCGGCTCCTTAGCTCAACTGAATAGAGCATCTGACTACGGATCAGAAGGTTGCAGGTTTGAATCCTGCAGGAGTCACAAAAGAAAGTCTTCAACCCGTTGGAGACTTTTTTTTTGTTTTTGTAATACCCGGCAATAGTGTTTTCTTGAACAGCATAAAAGTTACGTCTACAAAATTCATTAAATTGTAAGCACCTGCTGACAATACTCCACGACTGCGGGGCGGTGGGTGATGAAGATTATCGTTTTCCGGCTGTCGGCTAGGATGTTGTGGAGCAGCTGTCGCTCTGTGTCAGGGTCGAGCGCACTTGTAGCCTCGTCGAACAGCATTATACTGCGGTTGCGCAGAATGCCGCGGGCAATGGCTATGCGCTGAGCCTGTCCTTCGCTCAGTCCGGTGCCTCCTTCTGCCACCTTTGTGTCGAGAGCCTCGGGAAGGGTTAGCACAAAGTCGGCGCAAGCCTTATGCAGGGCGTCGCGCATCTCGTCATCGGTGGCATCGGGATGCGCGAGCAGCAGATTGTCGCGGATAGAGCCCGAAAGCAGTGTGTTGCCTTGGGGCACGTAAACCATGTTGCAGCGTAGTGAAGGGTGAGCGGCTTTGCTCTCCACATTATTATATATATGCAGGCTGCCGGATGAGGGGTGGAGTAGGGCAAGGATGAGACGGAAGATTGTTGTCTTTCCTGCACCAGTCTCGCCAAGTATGGCTGTGCATGTGCCGGGCTTGAAGTCGAAGGAGAGAGAGTTTATCACCTCGTCGCCGTCGGGATATGAATAAGTGACATCCTGCATGCGCACTCCAAGTGCCCCGCTCATCAGGTGAGGCTTTTCACACGGTTCCGGCGGAATCTGCTCAAGCTCACGCAAACGTTCGGCGGCTGTGATTGCCGCCACAAATGCCGGAGCGATGCGGGTAATGTCGCGTGCCGGTGCCTGAATGCGGTAGACAAGCTGGAGAAATGCCGTCATCATGCCAAAGGTTATGGTATGTTCGTGTAGACGTGTTGCGCCCCAGAGGAAAGCCACGAGAAAACCAAGCGAGAATCCCGTGTTGAGCATGAGGTTTGAGAATACTGAAAATTTTGTCCTGCCTCGTACATGACCACGCAGCTCACTGTGCGCCGAGCCGAGGCGTGTCACCATGCTGTTGCAGCACTCCATGGTCTTAATCACCATCCTGTGGCGCATGGTCTCCTGAAGTATGCTCTGCACCGTGCTTTCGCTGCCCCGCACCTTTCGGGTGTACATTCTCATGCGGTTAACATACATGCGGCTCAGGAGCATGAACACGGGAAGTATTGCCACGGTTATGACTGCGAGCACGGCGTCCATGGACCACAGATAGAAAAAGGCGCAGACAAACATTGCCGCCGTGGAGAGGGCGTTGGGGAGCACCTCGGTGATGAAGTCTGTCACGGTCTTCACGTCCTGCTCCAGACGGTTGATGACATCGCCGCTGTGATACCGCTCCTTTCCCTGCCACTCTGAGTGCAGCAGACGGTCGAGGAAGTGTTGCTGCATGGTGTTTTGTGCCTTTACGCCAAGGATGTTTTTTATCCATACGCGTGATATTCCCACCCCGAAGTCACAGAGGATGACGCCTGCCATCAGCCCCACAGCCCAATAGAGCGACCCTGTGCGGTAGCCTGCCGCAATGTCGATGGCACGCTGCATAGCCCAAACGGAAACAAGACCGGTGGCAACTCCCACCAGTCCTGTTATAGCGTTGAGCAATGCCTGCAGCCTGTTGCCCTTAAATATGTTCCACAGCCAGCGTGTCATTTAGAATCGGTAGCCAAGGGTGAGAAGCATTTGGTGACGCTTGTTGCTCACCTTTGTCATGTCGGCGATGTTGTCGTTCTCAGCTGGCTCGTTGGCTCCGGCATAATAGCTCATGAATGGATAGTGCTCGCCGTTGGTGCTGCTGAACTGATAAGCCAGGTCGACATTGAACTTGCCTATCTGATAGCCGAATCCGCAGGTTATGCGGTGGGTGTCCTTCCAGTTGGTGTAGTCGGTTGTTGAGCTGTAGTAAACGCCGTCGGTATCGAGGCTTTGGTCACGGTAGGCATCGGTGTTGTATGCTGCCGATACATAGTTGTAGCCCAGTCGGATTGCCATGTTTGGCTCAGGCTTCAGCTCCGCTCCCACCTTGAATGTATGTACTCCCTTGAGGTTTGCCTTTGTGTCGGCGTTCATCACAATGTCACTGCTGCTTGTCTCGTGCCAGTCTCCATACCAGTCCTCATATCCGCCGTCCTTATATCGGTTGTCGATGGTGGCATAGTCGGCATATTCATACCCCACGCCTATTGCCAGCATATTGTCGATGGTGTGACCGAGGCTCACTCCAAACTTCCACGGAGTGTTCATGCGGAACTCGTGTGTCTCGAACAGGGATACCATGTCATTTCTGTCAGTGGGGTAGAGTCCTGGACCCGCCGTTGAAGCGCATGCTGTTTCGTTATTGCTTTTTAAATCATAGAAGATTGGAGATGCCACAGAAAAACCGAAACGGAAAGGTGATTCCTCCACAGGACGAATGATAACACCTGCTTTGAAATCATAGCCTGTACCGGTGATTTTCTGCTCATTTCTCAGTGCTGTCATTTTGCCGTCATTATCAGCATACTCATTGTAAGATACATAATTCTTGTAGTGTACATCGTGGATGCCAAAGGTGAAACCAAGGTAAACACGGTTGTTGATGTTGCCGCTGATGTTGAAGTCGTATTCACCGATATATCCATTCGACGAGCGGTTCATGTCGTAGCGGTCGTATTCTTGGGCATAGATGTTTCCATTTTCATCAGGTTTAAGAAGCGAATTGTAATACAAATAGTCAACCATTGAGTATGTTCTGTCATTAGAGGTTAATCTTCCTGTATTGGGGTCTATGTCCAGTTTAAACAGTCCGTTATATCCCTTGACATACGACAGTTTGTTCTGCGATGCGTTTTGCAGACGCCCTGATGCCTCAAGTATCTGGTCGAAGTTGCGGCTCTTGTGATAGTTGAACGCCAGGTTTAGGAATGAGCGGCTGTTTGTGCGTGTAGAGTACACAAATCCTATCTGGTCGAAGCTCATGTTTGTCTTGTTCACAGAGCTGGAGTTGCTTACATCGCCCTGCGACACAAAGCCAAACGAAGTGTTTACCTGTGACCTTCGGAACAGTCCGATGCCGGCAGGGTTGGTGCCTATTGTAGAGATGTCGGCTCCCAGCGCGTCCAATGCCCCGCCCATACCCACATAGCGGGCTGTACCGTTCAAATCCTGAGTTGCAATATTTGCATTCTCGTATGTCTCCTGCGCCGCCATTGGCAGTGTGCCAAACATCATTGCGGCAAAAAATATTCTATAATTCATAATTCTTAAATTCTTAATTCATAATCGGCTTTAGCCGACAATTAGCTTTCCCTTCGGTCGCTGATCGTTGATTCTTCACTGACTTCGTCGATTTTCGGCTGCACCTCGGGAAAGCTCAAGCGAGCTTGGCTCTCCACTCGGTTTGCACGAAAATTCTTCACTCTTCATTCTTCATTTTCACCTTCTTCCTCCGCCAAAGCGTCCTCCGCCTCCGCGGTTGCCGCCACCGAAGCTGCCTCCGCCTCCGCGGTTGCCTCCTCCATTGCTGAAGCTGCCGCTGCTGTTGCTGTTGCGTGTGCCTCCAAACGAGCTGTTGTTCTGATAGGTGTTGCCGTTAGAGTTGCGCACACCGCCAAAGTTCATGTTGCGGTTGGTGGTATTGGTGTTGTCATATTTTCCGTTGTTGGCATATCCGCGGTTGTTGCCTATGCTGTTGTAGCGGCGGTAGTTGTAGCCATTGCTGTGGGTGCTGCTGCCGGTGCTGTGGTTGCGTGTGCCGTAGCTGCGGCGTGCCACTGTAATGCCACTGCCTGGATACCATCCGCCGTGCCAGTGGTTGTGCCAGTAGTGCGGGTATCCCCAGCCCCAGCCGTAATACCATGGATCGTACCAGCCGTATCCCCAGCTGCCGTAATACCACGGGTCATAGAACCACGGGTCGTACCAGCCACCATACCAGCCGGAATAGTAGTAAGGACTGCTCCATCCCCATAGCCCCCAGCGCCCGTCACTGTATCCGGCACGGTAGCCGTCGCGCCACTCGTAGTCGTCCCAGCGGCTCATCTTGCGGGTGTAGGTGTAGTCGCCAAGTGAGTCGGGATAGACTCCGGCAGTCCCGTCAAAGGTTATCCGGTCGTCACCGCCTTCTGTCGGTATCACATTGCCGAGCGAGTCGATGGCTGTGACACTGCTGTCGGCGTATCGGCGGTTATACTCGTCCACACTGCGGTTGCTGCCACTATAATATGTGTCACGCGGCATTCCGTAGTCTTTCTTTGCTTTTTCCACATTTTTCTTTGTTGGCACAAAGTACATGTCGTCGTCCTGAGCAAAGAGACTCACTGGCAGGACGAGAGCGAAAAACGATAACAAAAATAACTTTTTCATACGCATATTTTTTGTCTGTTTATATTTCTTAATTATATTATTATGATATTGTACACTGCAAAATTACAACTAATTCTTGTGCAAATTTACAGATTTTCCCTATAAAAAGATAGAGTTTCCCCTATTTTTTGTAATTTTGCAATTGAATTTAACAAAATCTAATATGAAATATAATAAAATTAGCTTTCTGATAGGTGCAGAAAGCCAGTTGTTGCAGGATGCCTGCGATGTGTTGGCGGCAATGCTTGGCGACTGTGGTTTTGAGACTTTTGAATATACCGGTGGCGGAATGACAGGATATGTGCAGCAGCAGATGTTCGATGAAGATGCCATGAAGGAAATAATTGCCGAGTTTCCATTCTGTGGCGTGCCGGTTGAATACACTGTGGAGGAGGCTGAGGATAAAGACTGGAATGAGCAGTGGGAGAACGATGGCTTTGCGCCAGTCTCCGTTGGCGGCTGCACCATACACGACGGCAGGCATTTGCCGACAGAAGACACAGAGGTTATGGTGGAGATTGATGCCAAACTGGCGTTTGGCACCGGCAACCATGAGACCACACGGATGATAATCGGCCGGCTGATGCACACCGGCCTCAGCGGCAAGCGCATACTCGACTGCGGTACTGGAACGGGCATATTGGGCATTCTTGCAATGAAGCGCGGCGCAAGGAGCGTAATGGCATATGACATTGATGAGTGGAGCGCCGACAATGCCCGTCACAATGCCGTGATCAACGGTATTCTTGACAATTACGATGTGATGCTTGGCGACAGCAGCGTGCTCGACGGAGTAAATCAGGTTTTCGACCTGATTATCGCCAACATCAACCGCAACATCCTTCTCACCGATATGCCCCGCTGGACTGCTTTGCTCAGTGACAACGGACAGTTGCTGATGAGCGGGTTCTACCATTCCGACACTGCAATACTAAAAGAAAAGGCTGCCGCGCTCGGGCTTGCCGCAGCCGATGAAGTCACCGATGGTGAATGGGCATGTCTTAGCCTTGGGCGGCTGTAATTATATACAGGCGGGAAAAATTGCAAAACAAATTTTCTTTGCAGAAATTAATTTATGTATAATTTTGCAAGCCTTACACTTTTATATGAGCATAAATACAAAAACAAATGATAAAACATTCTATTTTATTAGTATTGACTTTAATTTGCACGATGAATGCGTCAGCATATTGTTGTGTTGTGGATGATACGGTAAAGACAGCGGAATTAAAAGAAATTGTGGTGACAGCCAAGCACGACTTGGTGAAGACAAGGGGGGCTGTTACGACCATTCAGGTGGATAGAACAGCATTCGAGAACGTGGGTGCTGTTTCTGATATGCTTCCCCATCTCCCCGGTCTCGTAAAGACATCTGGCGGAATAGAGGTTAAAGGACTTGGCAAGCCGCTGTTTTATGTTGACGGTCGTGAGATAAAGGACGAGAGTGAGTTGCAGACGCTGACATCTGACAATATCCGTAAAGTGCAAATAAACCGTGCTCCAGGAGCAGAATACCCCTCTGGCACCAAGGCGGTACAAAAAAGCATGTGAGCGATTATGTGTTTCTGAATGCGGCAAACACTTTCGCGTACCGCCGCAGGTTCAGCGAGGTGCCATCATTCAGTTTTAGAGCTAAGAAAGGCAAATTTTCAACGTCACTTTCATACGTGCTCAGCCGTAGCGGCAATCTTCTGAAGGAAACCTATTTCAGGGACATCGTGCACGATGACTATACGTTCTCCCTCACACAGGACAGATATATACCCAACTACAAAACAAACCACATGGTGAACTGGGTGGGAGAATACAACATAAACAAATACAGTATTGCCGGGATTTATTACTACTATAAGAACAGTACGAGCGATGGGCATGAGCGCGGTTTGAATACGATTAAAGACCGTGATGCCATAACAGAGAGGTATCTTGACAAGAGAATACGAGGATTGTCAAACCTTCACAGCATGTCACTGTCGTATGACTACAAAAAGGGAGACAACTCCCTGCATCTTTCCCAAGACTATGCAACAACAACACGTAACGGCAACACTGGGTCTAACGAGCGTACATTATCCTCAGGATATGTGTCGGAGATAAACACGAGGAACAGGACGCAATATGACGTGTTCACTACAAATGTACGCTATAACTTCGTCCTGCCATGGTCTATAGACGGTGTAGTGGGAGGACGGTATGTACATGTGAAATCAGAAACAGACATCACATCCGACAATACGCATCTGACGGGTGACATTTATAACAACCACATGAATGTCAAGGAGGACAATCCGCAGGCATATATAATGTTTGAAAAACAGTTTTCACATTTTACCATAACTCCGGGGCTGAGGTATGAATATATGTCGCGCACAATCGATGACATAATACAAAGAACAGCACCGACAAAAGTAAGTCAGCATTTCTCCAATCTCTATCCTGAAATAAAGGTTGAGTATAATCCTAATGATGACTTTAGCGCATATATCCATTACACCAGAAGCAGCGTGAATCCAAACTTCGGCAGCATCAATTCCGGTCTTGTCTATAACGATTCCTTGTCCTATTCCGACGGCAACCCTGAATTGCGCAGTTCGGTATCCAACACGCTGAAGTTTGGCATAACATACAAAGACTGGGAGTTGGAAGTGAGTTACGAAAACGAGAAAGACTGCATAGAAGACTATGAGAAAACCATTACAAGCAACAGCAATATTGTGTCAGGCTACTCTGTCAATCTCGATTATTCCCGTTTGTGGAATATAATGCTCTCATATAGCAACACATTCGGCAAGCTGGACTTCTATGCCGATGCCACATTGGGACTGCCAGATGCGGAGATTGTCATCATGGGAGAGAGGGTGAAGCGCCGCCAGCCGCACCTCGACAGCGAGATAAACCTTTCATATAGGTTCAATAAGCGTTTCTCACTATATACTGACTATGTGTTTCAGGGACATAGACAGAGTACATTTATGACTCAGCGTTCAGTGCAGAACTGGAATCTCGGCATGAATGCGTCTTTTCTGAAGAACAACCGCCTTAAAGTTACACTTGAAATACTTGACATCCTGCATAAGGCAAATTATAACAATATGACCGATTACTATGATAATATTCTGTCGGGAACACGAGGCACAAACGATATGCGTGGGGTAAGACTAAGAATGTCATACACATTGTTCAATAAGCCTGTAAAGATTCGCACATCGAGAGAGAACATTGATGTAATTAGGAGAGTGGAGAATTGAAATTGTGAAGATAAAATATACAGAGCAGAGAGACTGCATGCAATGCGGTGTAGCTTGCCTTGCTATGGTATGTAGTGCCTATGGAAAAGAAATGAAATATTCCTCCCAAAGGAGTGAGTTTCTCGGATTTTATTTTGTACCTTTGCATAATATGAGAAGATTTATATTTCTTTTTTTGTTATTTAATATTGTCTGCAATACATTCGCACAGAATGTCACATTGACGGGAACGGTGACGGATGAGGATGGTGCTATGCTTCCATACGTCAGTGTCGTTGCACAGATGAGCGGAGTGGACAGTTCGTTTGTCACCGTTACTGACGGTGATGGCAGATATAATATGACTGTATGTAGCGGTGACAGTTGTCATGTCAAGTATTCTTTTATAGGATATGAAACATCTGAGTTTGATGTTATTCCATGCAGAACAGACACCCGTCATAATGTTGTGATGCATCGTGACGCAGCAATGCTTGACGAGGTGGTGGTGAAAGGCAGTATCTCCATACGGCAAACAGAGAAGACTATGTATTTCCCTACAGAGGCACAACGGAAAAGCACCAATAGCGGGAGGGAACTGCTATACTGCATGATGATGCCAGAACTGAAGGTTGACAGCAAAACAGGTACGGCTACCACCAATGACGGACGTGCTGTGACACGGTGTATCAATGGCGTTGAGGCTACGGATATCGACGTAAAGGCATTGCAGCCATCTGACATTATCAGAGTGGATTTCTATCCGATAGGTACAGGACGTTTCGCACAATATGGAGCTGTGGTGGATTTTGTCGTCAGACGCTATGACTCGGGAGGTTATGCCGACATCAGAACAGAAACAAGATTCTTAACTCCAAAGGGAGATTATGACGTGATGCTGAAACAACATGATAAGCATTGGAACCATACTGTTGTGGCTGGTTCTGCATTTGCCGATGACCACAAGTCGGGCAGTGACAGCGAGGAACGGATAGCTATAGTTTCCGAGTTCGTGAAATATTCACAGTTAAAGGACTGTCATAAGAAGGATTATAGTGTATATGGAGCATATTCGGCACTATACACCACTGATATAGCCACATTAAAACTGTCCGTGGGTATGACGTGGAACAGAACACCACAGGAGAAGTCGCAAAGCACTGTCAGTTTCTCGCCAGCATTGTTCGCTTCCACTCGCTCAGCTGTAAGCCAGAAGTCAGATGGTTTGTCACCCAATATCAGTGCCAATATGAATATAAAACTCAGCACTGATGAATATCTGGAATTGAATGCCAGGTACAGGTATTCACACAGCAATTATGAAAGGTTGTATGGCGAATATGATGAAACGGACATTTTGTTGTCGCTTGTCACCGACGCAGAAAGTAGAAGCAGCGTCTATGGCGGTAGCGTATATTATACCAGCGACATTAAAGACTTTGGAAATATAACCGTCGGGATGAATTCTCTCAGTGAGATTTATCGGACACGATATGAAGGCGACACTGACAGCCGCCAGAAACTATCGAAATGGAATTACACGCTGCATGCAGGCTATAACAATGTATTCTGGAAAAAGCTTATGCTCTCACTACGTGTCAATGCCATGAGGCATTATGCCAATATCAATGATACCCATGACAGCAAATGGCTGTTTATGCCAAATGTGAGTCTATCATACAATGGCGGCAAGGCAGGTAATCTGATGTTCAACTGGCAGACCAACTACGTAAATCCGCCAATCGAATGGAAAAGCGAACTTTCGCAAAGGGTTAACCAGTATGAAATACTGAGAGGCAATGACCGTCTGCCTCATCACACTATGTCAATGTTCTTACTAAGCTATACCAATGGTTGGAAGTATATGGATATAAACGTCTATGCTGCTTCCATGTTATCCTCTAAAAGCATACGTGATGCCTATCTTATTGAGGACAACAGCCTTGTGCATACCTATGACGTCCGTGGTTCATATTTTCAGGCTTTGTTTGGCTCGCAGGCAACAGTCTATGCCCTTGACAGGCATCTGCAGGTTTCAGGCAGCTTGACTTATAATGTCAGAAAATTGAATAATGTGTCAGAGGACTATTTCAATGATGTCAATTATACTGTTAATGCGTTGTACAATACGGGAAACTTCTCCTTTTCAGCCCATTTCTATTCACCCTTAAATGTATATTGTATAACAAGTTCACCTTATTATAAGTTTCCTGCGAGGTATGGTGCCGCTGTGTCATATACCTATGGCAGATGGTTCGCTTCTGTTGAGACTGCTAATTTCTTGGGTGAAAGACGTTATGACCGCACATTTGTCACCGAAAGCAACTACCAGTCTGAAAGTAAGGCATACAACTCTGATTATTATGGGGAAATTAGTCTTAAAGTGTCGTATTCACTTGATTTCGGACACAAGAAACTGAACCGTGAGCATATAGACATTGACCGCACGATTAATTCGGGCATTATGCGTATGGATAAATAAAAAGTTTTTTCCAGTATGATTCACTTTATCAATGAGGTGGAGAAGAACATCGTTGATTACGGTGGTGGCAACCACAGCTGTCATACATGGCGGAATGACGCCCAGTATGATGTTTGCCGTACAATATATAATAGGACAGCTGATTCCTTGATACGATAAAATAAATCCCAGCCACCAAGGACTGTCTGGCAGCTGGGATTTTGATTTATCAGAATTTATCAGAACTGCAGATGCAGTCAGTTTTTTATAACCTTGGTGCTGTGAGTATTGCCTTTGGTGTCGGTAACTTTCATAATATACACCTCACCGTTTCTGAAAGACTTGGCTCTTTTGCCGTCAACAGTGAAAAACTCACGCTTTGCCACTTCCACAGTCTCATCGCTCCATGGTGTCGTGATGCCTGTCGGCTCTCCTGTTACAGCTATGCTCAGGCGTTTCTCATGAGTGGAGCCTTCGCTGTCGGTCACTTTCATCGTTGCCGTGCCGATGCCTCCCGCCTGATTTGCCTTTATCGTGATGGTAGAGCCTGAGATTGAGGCAGAGAACAGCCCGCTGTGTGTTGCCACAGAGTATTGCGGCGATTGGGTGAAGCCTTTGAAGAACTGAGCCACGTCTATGGTGCCGCTCTCACCCGGCTTGATGATGAGATATGGATTAGCCATAAATTCAAGATAGCCTTCAAGCAGAGTCCATCCGTCTTTGTCTGGGTCATCGTTGTTGTTTGCCGTATTCGCGTCGCTGCCTATGAGTTTCTCATACCAGTCGGGCATGCCGTCCTGGTCAGAGTCGAAATCTGCCGCGCGTGTTTCCTCGGGATATGCCTCAAAGCCGCCGCAGTCGTCCTCATGGTCTATCTGTCCCTTGATTTTTGAGCGTGAGCCCACGTAGGTGTGGGTGCCGTTTATGGTCTCGTCAACTATGCGTATGTGCTGGTCGTCACGCATAGGCATTGTTGCTCCCGCCTCGCTGGTGACAATCTTGAAGGCGTCTGTTGCAGAATGAATCTCGGCATACGAAGGGAAGAAAGGCTCACTGATCACCGTTTCATATTTTGGTCCAGGGTCACCGTTGCTCAGCTGTACATTGTATGTGTCGTCTTTTTTGTCGTGTGTCAGCGAGTGGTCTTTGTTCTCACGTATGTTTCCGCTGATGTATGCCCGCCATGTGCTTTCGGGATGTCCCACGTTCTCATATTGCTGTGTGAAGAGCACCTTCTTTTTTGTGTCTGCTCCCATTTTGTAGTAGTTGCCTACAAAATTCACCTCGTGACAGTTGCCGTCGGTAGTACGGCTGCCCCAGTTGTAAACCACATTGTTGAAGATGTCCATCTGTCCGATGGCTTTGTTCTGACCGTCCATGCCGCCGCCCATCGACCAGTTGCGCCCGTAGCAGTTAGCCAGCAGGTTGTGGTGCCATGAGCCCACCTTGCCGTCGATGGTTGCAGCATATCCGTGGTTGGTGCCGGAACCATAGTTTTTGTGGTCGGCAATGCCCAGTGCCTCAAATATCGTGGAATACTGGAACGTGATGTTCTTGGCTCCACGTCCCGACACTGTCTCGTCTGTTCCCCAAGCCGTTGTGGTATGGTCGACGATGGCGTTGTCTGAGCCCGACATTCCCATGGCGTTGCCTGTAACAGGCTCGCCCGGATATCCGTATCCGTGCTTGAACCTCATGAAACGGCAGATGTTGTCAGAGCTGATGTTTATGTTGGCACCTTTTATGCAGATGCCTTTTCCCGGGGCTGTCTGTCCTGCGATTGTAATATTTGGCTTTGTAAACACGGCCTCGTAGTTCATGTCGATAATGCCCGATACATCGAACACGATGGTGTGCGGCTCCTCAATGTCAAGCAGACCGTAGATGAGCGTTCCGGGAACACGCTCGTTGCCAAGGCTTGTCACATGATATACGCTGCCGCCGCGACCGCCGTTGGCATATCGCCCGTATCCCTCTGCTCCCGGGAATGCAAGCTGTCGTGGCTTGAAGCTCCACACGTGTCCCTTGGTGATTTCGTCATCGGCACCCACCTCGTCCACACGCCAGTAGTAGGTGTTCATGGAATACACGTTGTCAAGATTATATGTTGTCTGCGCATAGCCGAGTGTGGCGGTGGGCGTGGTCATTGCCTCCAGCTCCTTAGCGCTCTTGGCAACAAAGAGAAGATGCTGCCTGACGCTTTCGTTTGCCGGGGTCCACGAGAGGGCTATTGTCTTGTTGTCGCCGTCCACGTGCATGTTGCCGTTTGCGGGTGACGGGTCTTTAGCCAAAGAGGTGACGTTTACGGTGTTAAGCTCGAAACCGTTGATCAAAGGTGCAGTGAATGCCGTTGTCTGACCGTCGCCTGCAGTTGCGGGATTGCCGGCTGATGTAGAGAACTCAAGCTCCACAGCCTGTCCCTCGGCGTTTATCTCAAACTTTGTGGTGAGCAGACTGGCATTGGCTGCCACAGGTTGGAGAAAAGACGGTGCAATGTTTTCGTGTACTGTCTTGCCGTTAAGTTTTACGGTGATAGGAGCTGCGTATGTAGATGCTGGATTTCCCCAGCAGTTGTGATAGGTCTGTATGGTGTGGCTGCCCACGGGCAGTCCTTCAATCTTCATTGTTATCACACCATATTCCATTGGGTCGAGCTTCAGTCCGTCGAATGTAAGACGTCCGTTTTTCTCTTTGTAGTTCGCTTGCTGTACGTAAGTCTTGTTCCAGTCGTTGCGCAACTCGTATGACGCGTTCTCGGGAACTGAAAGTGTGAAAACAATGTTGTCTATAGTCTTCGTGTCTGTTGCTCCCTGTTTCACATACCATTCCTCAAAGCCTGGTTCCTGTGTCTCGGCAGGCTTGTTTCTGTTCATGCTGAAGTCGACTTTCAGCTGCGGCAATTCTTGTGCATTGATATACCCATGAGATATGCTCAATGCTGCAGCCAGCATCATGCGTGTGGCAATGCGGTTGTCAAAATTAAGAAATCTGTTCATCCTGAAAAGTTTTAAGTGATTAATTTTATTGTGTAGTTTTGTTATAGTTATGACGTGACAGTTTGTTTTTTGTAATCAATGGATGTTTTTTATCATCGGCTAAATAATATGCAGAATTCAAGTGACACCTTTTTCTATACAAAACACA
Organism: Prevotella sp.; assembly: GCA_030539375.1. GTDB lineage: Bacteria > Bacteroidota > Bacteroidia > Bacteroidales > Bacteroidaceae > Prevotella. The sequence goes on along the minus strand of JAUNSB010000015.1, from coordinate 3,143 downwards.
AAAAAAATTAAAAAACAGTTGTTAAATTTTGTTTTCTCCTTGTTTATTAGTAACTTTGCCGGAAATATTGCAATATGGGATTTTTTGGATTTTTTAATAAGGAGAAAAAGGAAACGCTCGACAAGGGCTTGGAAAAAACCAAGAGCAGCGTTTTCGACAAGATTGCGCGCGCTGTGGCAGGCAAGAGCAAGGTTGACGACGAAGTGCTCGACAATCTGGAAGAAGTGCTGATAACAAGCGATGTGGGCGTTGACACCACGCTGAAGGTCATTGAGCGCATCGAGGCGCGCGTGGCTCGCGACAAATACGTGAGCACCAGCGAGCTCAACGGCATATTGCGCGACGAGATTGCCGCCCTGCTGTCGGAAAACAACACGGGCGACAACGAGTCGTGGGACTTGCCTGCCGACCACAAGCCCTACGTAATACTCGTGGTGGGCGTGAACGGTGTGGGCAAGACCACCACCATCGGCAAGCTGGCGTGGCAGTTCAAGCAGGCTGGCAAGAAGGTTTATCTTGGAGCAGCCGACACTTTCCGTGCCGCAGCCGTGGAGCAAATCTGCATCTGGGGCGAGCGCGTGGGCGTGCCTGTCATCAAGCAGCAGATGGGTGCCGACCCTGCAAGCGTGGCTTTCGACACTCTGAGCAGCGCCAAGGCAAACGGTGCCGACGTGGTGATAATCGACACGGCGGGACGACTGCACAACAAGGTGGGACTCATGAACGAGCTGAAGAAGATTAAGGACGTGATGAAGAAGGTGATGCCCGAGGCTCCCGACGAGGTGATGCTGGTGCTCGACGGCTCAACAGGGCAGAACGCTTTTGAGCAGGCAAAGCAGTTTGCGGCGGTCACGACAATCACGTCGCTCGCCATTACCAAGCTCGACGGCACCGCCAAGGGCGGAGTGGTGATCGGGATAAGCGACCAGCTGAAGGTGCCCGTGAAGTATATCGGACTGGGCGAGGGCATGACCGACCTGCAGCTGTTCGACAAGCGCCAGTTTGTGGACTCGCTCTTCAAAAAGGACTGACGCGCGCTTTTGTTTATCAGGAAAACATGCTTTTTTGTGAATGAAAAAGAAACATATTGACATTATAACACTTGGATGCTCGAAGAACCTCGTGGACAGCGAGACGCTCATGACGCTGTTCGAGCACAACGGATATGAATGTACCCACGACAGCGAGAGCCCGCGGGGCGAGATAGTGGTGGTGAACACCTGCGGATTCATAGAGGACGCAAAGCAGGAGAGCATCGACACCATCCTTGAGCTGGCGCAGGCAAAGGACGAGGGGAGAATAGGCAGTCTCTACGTTATGGGCTGTCTGTCGCAGCGCTACCGCGAGGAACTGGAGGCGGAGATACCGCAGGTGGACCGCTGGTACGGAAAGTTTGACTACAGGCAGCTCGTTGCCGACCTCAATGTCGGCAACGCCGTGACCTGCAGCGGAGTGAGGCACATAACAACGCCGCGCCACTATGCCTACATCAAGATTAGCGAGGGATGCGACCGTCACTGCGCCTATTGTGCCATACCTATAATGACGGGTCGCCACGTGAGCCGCCCCATGGACGAGATTCTCGACGAGGTGAGGATGCTCGCCGCCAACGGAACCCGCGAGTTTCAGGTCATTGCCCAGGAGCTGACCTACTACGGCGTGGACATTGACGGACGGCAGGGCATTGCCGAGCTAATCGACCGCATGGCGCAGATTGAGGGCGTGGAATGGATTAGGCTTCACTACGCCTATCCCGCGCATTTCCCGTGGAATCTGCTGGAGGTGATGAACAAACATAAGAATGTGTGCAAGTATTTGGACATAGCACTGCAGCACATCTCGGACAACATGCTTACGCGGATGCGCCGCAACGTTACTAAGGAAGACACCATGAGGCTGATTGAGCGGATGCGCCGCGAGGTGCCGGGAATACACATCAGGACAACGCTGATGGTGGGATTTCCGGGAGAGACCGACGACGACTTCAACGAGCTGGTGGACTTCGTGAAGTGGGCGCGCTTTGAGCGAATGGGAGCCTTTGCCTACAGCGAGGAGGAAGGCACATATTCAGCCGACAGCTACGAGGATGACGTGCCCGCGGAGGTGAAGCAGAAGAGGCTCGACAGGCTCATGCGAATACAGCAGCGCATAAGCGGAGAGATAGAGGCAGAGAAGGTGGGCAAGGTGATGCGCGTGGTAGTGGACCGCACCGAGGGCGACTATTACATAGCCCGTACCGAATTTTGCTCGCCAGAGGTGGACCCTGAGGTGCTGATAAAGGCAGAGAAGGGCAGGGAGCTGCAGATAGGACAGTTCTACGATGTAAGAATCACCGACTCGGAGGATTTCGACCTCTATGCCGTAGTTTTATAAACTCAGCTCAACTTTTCGCATGTTGACGGGAGTTGTATTGCAACTCTTCAAACAGTTGGGCAAATTAGAAAAAAGAATGAACAACAAGGAATTTATAAGCGAGCTTGCCGCGAGGATGGGCTTCAGCATTGCCGAGACGCAGCGCATGGTGACGGCGGTGGTCGATGAGGCGGCGGAGCGCCTGCAGAACGGCGACACGCTCTCGGTGACGGGCTTCGGAACGTTCGACGTGAAGAAGAAGATGGAGCGTGTAATCATCAATCCTGCCACGCAGCAGCGTATGCTCGTGCCGCCGAAACTGGTATTGGATTTTAAGGCGGTGCCGCGTCTGAAAGATAAAATAAAAGGAAAATAATGGCAAAGATCTCGTTTTTTGAAGTGGCGCAGGTGCTTGTGGAGCACAAGGGGCTTGAGAAAGGCATCGCCAAAGAATTTGTCAAGACCATGTTTGACATTATTCTGGAACGCCTCACCACCGACCAGCTGGTGAAGGTGAGGGGGCTTGGCACGTTTAAGGTGGTGGGCGTGGACTCGCGCGAAAGCGTCAACGTTACAACCGGCGAGCGCTTTGTGATAGAAGGACACTCAAAGATAACGTTCACTCCTGACTCCACTATGAAGGAACTTATCAACAAGCCGTTCTCGCAGTTTGAGACGGTGATGCTGAACGACGGTGTGAACTTCGCCGATAATAAGGCAGAGGAGAAAGCCGGAGAAGAACCGGCTCCCGTAGTCGAAGAGGAGCCTGCTCCCGTAATCGAAGAGGAACC
>JAUNSB010000014.1:8330-55270 GCA_030539375.1 Prevotella sp. | reverse complement strand
GCCACACGCCGATGTACGAACCGTTAACATCCTGACCGGTCTATTGTCAGATCGTATAACAACCGTTCTATGCGGAATTTGCAAAAACATGTGATTTAGTATGGTAAAAAATAACTTATTTGTTGTTTTTATTTGCCTAAATGAATTAAAATCACTACTTTTGCAGTTGAATTGACAATGTGACCCGATTAAAAGGTCAAAGATTAAAACAAACTACTTTAAATATGCGACAAATCTTTATAACGATTATGCTGACAACCATTTTCTGCCACGACATAAAAGCGCAGGAATGGAAGGTCGAGACAGAATCGCCCGAAGCCACAGTAACGTGGAAGAACGGCACATGCGACATTTTCGCCCCAAAGGGTCTCACGCTATGGTTCAACCACAGGATGGAAGGCAACACCGTGATAGAATACGAGGCAATGATTGTTGCCGACAAACGGCTGCGTGCGGTCATTCCATCAAGCACTAATCCCAAGCCGCAACCACGTATCTCCGACCTCAACTGTTTCTGGATGGCGGACAAATGCGGCGGATGCGGCGGACGCTTTCTCGACAACTATGCCCTTAGCCTCTACTACATGGGATATGGCGGCAACTACAACACAACGACACGTTTTCGCAGATACAACGGCGATGCACGTGGTGTGACTGATGCAGAATACAGGCCACGCATTCTGAAGGAATATACCGATGAGACACATCTGCTGAAAGCCAACCGCTGGTACAAAATAAGGTTGGAACAGATTGACGGGCGTGTGCGCTACTATAGCGACGGCGAACTGCTGGTGGACTATGTTGACCCTCAACCGCTTACAAGCGGATATTTTGGATTCCGCACCACTTTCGCCCATGCCCGGTTGCGCAACTTCCGCTTCTCATGCAGTAATCCCGACACACAGCCTATAGTGATCCGCAACATACACAGCGGACATAAAAGTGCAACACCCGTTACCTTTGGTGTGCCTTTTGCCAAAGGTGAGACATCAGAGAACGACTTCCACATAAAAACTCCCGACGGCAGAACACTTGCCGCCGACAACTGGCGGCTGGCAGCGTGGAACGAGGGCAGCATCAAGTGGCAGGCTTTCACCACCATCGTGCCGGGAGGATGCGACTCACTATATATATATAAAGGTGTGGCGGATGATAAAGGAGATACGGATGCAAATAAAGGCGACTCGGATATATATACAGAGAAAACAGCCGACAACGATATTCCCCCATTTTATATCACCGTAAACCACACAGTAACTCCCGTTACAGCTCATACCATTGAGCGGCAAGGCAAGATAGAAACCGTACACAAGTACACTGGCGACAACTTCGTGATACGTGCCTACACATATAAAGGCAGCAACAAGATAAAATTGGTGCACACGCTGATTGTTGACAGCCTTCTCAACCGCCAGGGACTGAATGAGCTGGGCATACACTTCAAGGTCGCGATGCACGGCAGGGCATACGAGCGGTATGTGAATCTTGACAGCCACAAGATGAGCGTGCAACCGCTTGTGGCACGGCGCGAGATAAACATGAAGAAGATGGACGACCGCACACGGCTGATGTTAGACAATATCGCAAAATGGGACGGATTCCGTCTGTCGCAGCTCTCGCCCAATGGCTACAGCATAAGAAAACGTGCCACAAGCCGCACGCCTTGGATTGGCACAATGGAAGGCACACGCAGCAAAGGATGGGTGGCTGTGGGCGACAGTACATCGCAAACTGCCTTTTGGCTGAAAGATTTCTGGGAAAGTTATCCCAGCACCCTGCAGGTGGACAATGCACGAAGCGACACTGCCACAGTGAGCGTCTACCTATACTCGCCCGAGGCTGAGCCTTATTCGTTTGAACACTACGACACCATAGCCCACTCGCTTGAGGCTGCCTACGAGGATGTGCAGCCAGGCATGAGCACGGCATGGGGCATAGGCCGCAGCAGCACATTATATATATACAGGAACGGCGACCCGTCAATATCCGATGATATCCGATTGGGAGAGGCTACATTCCTGCCCACTCCTGAATATCTGCACCGCAAGCGTGCCTTTGGCATTTGGTCGCTGCCTACAAGGGAGAGCCAACGCGACATAGTGGTGGAAAACACGCTCGACAGCATCATGGACTTCTACAACCACGAGATAGAGCGCAACGGATGGTATGGATATTTCAACTATGGCGACGTGATGCACACCTACGACCCATGGCGCGGACAATGGCGCTACGATGTGGGAGGCTATGCTTGGGACAACACAGAGCTGGGCACTCCTGCCATGCTGTGGTATCAGTTTCTACGCACGGCGTCGCCTACGGTGTGGCGGATGGCTACAGCCATGACCCGCCATTGCTCGGAGGTGGACAGCTATCACATTGGTCCGCATGCAGGACTGGGCAGCCGTCACAACGTTATCCATTGGGGATGCGGAGCAAAGGAAAGCAGAATATCTGAGGCGTGGTGGAACAGATTCATGTACTATCTCACTGCCGACGACCGTTTAGGCGACATAATGCATGAGGTGGCAGACGCAGACACATTACTCTATACCCTCGACCCCATGCGGCTGGCACAACCACGCGACCTTTATCCATGCAGCGCTCCGGCACGTCTGCGCATTGGTCCCGACTGGTTGGGCTACGTAAGCAACTGGATGACTGAGTGGGAACGTTTTGGTAAGCCAAACGAGCAGAGCGGGAATTACTATAAGAATAAGATTATCACAGGCATGAGCAGCATTGCCGCACTGCGTCACGGAATATTCTCAGGACCAAAGGCGCTGGGCTACTATCCAAACAGCGGCAGGATAACCAACGAGTGTGACAGCACCGTGATGAACACTAATCATCTGATAACCATCATGGGAGGCTTTGAGCTGATAAACGAACTTGAAATGTCCATCGACCACAAGCCGTTCTTCGCAACATGGCTCGATCACGCCGCGAGATACAAACAGGAGGCTAAACGGATAACAAAAAGCAAGTTTCTGATTCCAAGGCTTACTGCATACGCAGGATGGAGGCTGGGTAACGAGCAGCTGAAAGCCACTGCATGGGATGACTTGCTTAACCACCGTCCGCTGGACACCAGCAAAAAGATATTGTCCACCAACGACTGCGCAACATGGACACTTGATGCAATATTTCTGAAGGAAGTAATCAACAAATAATTTAAAATACATTATGAACATACGAAAACATTATATCGCCGCAATACTGCTTACACAAAGTATCACACCATACTGCACGGCACAGGAAAACAGAAAGCCATCGCCTGCCGATACCCCTGCATCGGCTATGGAGCGGCTCGACCGCGGTCTGATAGTGATGAACACCGAAACAAAAGGCACTTATTTTGCTTCGTGGCGATTTCTCGGCACCGACAGCAAAGGCACAGCATTCACCCTGCTGAAAAACGGGAAGCCATACAGGAAAAACATAACCGGAGCCACATCGTGCCAAGTGAAGGGAACAGCATATGACAAATGGCAGGTGGTGACTCTCAACAACGGAACACCAGCCGACACTTCGGCAATATCACAGCCATGGAAAGACTGCTACATGCAGCTAAGGCTCAACCGTCCCGCAGTGGCAGAGGACGAAGTGCCCTACACTCCCAACGACTGCAGCGTGGGCGATGTGGACGGTGACGGACAATATGAGCTAATAGTGAAATGGGATGCACGCTCTGCCGACAACAGCCACCAGGGAATAACAAGCAACGTAATCATTGACTGTTACAAGCTCAACGGCACACAGCTATGGCGGATAGACCTCGGACCAAACATCCGCGCCGGGGCACACTACACCCAATTCATGGTGTATGACTTCGACGGTGACGGACGCGCCGAGATGATATGCAAAACTGCCACAGGCAGCAAGGACGGCAAGGGTAACTATGTTACGAATGCTGCCAATGACACTCAGATAAAGAGCCTTGACAACAGCGAAATACACCGCAACGACAACGGGCATATATTAAAAGGTGCCGAACTGCTCACCGTGTTCAACGGCATGACAGGCGAGGCAGTACACACCATTTGGTACAACCCCAACCGCGAAGGCAAGATAAACAGCCTCGGCATTTACCCTGACGATAAGGATTTCTGGGGCGACCTCTACGGCAACCGCAGCGAGCGTTATCTTGCCTGTGTGGCACATCTCGACGGGATGCACAGGAACGCAAGCGCTGTAATGTGCCGTGGATACTACACCCGCACCTATCTGTGGGCAGTAGACTTCGACGGACAGCACCTGAAGACTAAATGGCTGCACGCCTCAACAAGCAACACCAACGTGGATGTATACGACTCACAATGGAACAAAACCTCGAAGACTTATAACAGCAACACCAGCGGCAAAGGGCACAGCTTCACCGCCTTTGCCAACGGCAACCATAACCTTTCCGTGGCAGATGTCGACGGTGACGGATGCGATGAGATTCTCTATGGTGCATGTGCCGTCAACAATGACGGTCAACTGCTCTACTCCACCGGCATGGGGCACGGCGATGCCATACATGTGAGTGACCTCGATCCTGACCGTCCCGGCTACGAAGTGTTTACCGTACACGAGGAGAACGTCAATCCTTACGGCTGTGACATGCACGATGCACTGACAGGAGAAATCCTATGGGAAATGTCCGACAAGGAAGACACAGGCCGTGGCATTGCCGGTAACTTCTCACCCAAACACCGTGGCGCACTGTGCATCTCACTTGCCAGCCGTAATATGTTCAACAGCAAGGGCAACTCTCTCGGCCCGGCAGCAAAGCCAGGCAACCGTATGCCAGGACTCAACTACCGCATCTATTGGGATGGCGATGCCTTTGAGGAAATGTTCGACGGTCGTTTCAGTAAGCGCCAACGCACATGCCGCCCTGCCGTGTTCAAATGGAACGGCGGAAAGATAAAAGAATTAGGCATAGGCAAGCGCACATTCTCACAGCTCGGCTCACCACAAAGCAACAACTGGACAAAGTCAAATCCATGCCTGCAAGCCGACCTCTTCGGCGACTGGCGTGAGGAGATAATAATGTGGGATGCCACTGACGGATGCACGCTCAATATCTACAGCACACAGATTCCAACGCCCTACCGTGTGCCCACACTCATGCACGACCATGTCTACCGCATGGGCATCTGCTGGCAGAATACAGCCTACAACCAGCCGCCACATTTAGGATATTATCTTCCCGACTATATTGAAAGCTTTCAAGGAGAAAAGAATTAAAATAAGGAGGTGTGACACACCTCCTTTTTCAAAGTATCACTATTGTTGTTCCATCCAATTAATTGTTTCTATATTCTGCAACCTCCCAATATGTTTGATATTCTCTGTCACAACCACCATGTTATGGACAATTGCGGTTGCACCAATAATTATATCGGCATCTTCAATCATAGAACCTTTGTTCCTTAAATAAGCCTTTTGTTTAGCAAACTCCTTCCAAGCACCCGAAACAGGAATTACAGAAATAAAACTCAAGAATGTATCAACAACTCTACGGTTCTCTTCTTTACGTTCGCTACATTCTGCACCATAATATAACTCCCCAACAGTCATTTCAGAAATAAACAAATGTTCTATGCCAACTTTATCAATCATTGAAATAATCCTCTGATTTCCTCTGATGAAATGCACACATATATTGCTGTCTAATAGATAATTCATGGCTTTATAAATCGACAGGAATACTTGATGAGCGTTTATTATTTATTTCCTTGATTATTTCCTCTGCTGACATATTGCCTTTCCACGCTCCACCGCAACATGCTATCATCCTCTTCGTTTTGTCAGACTCAACAATGTCCTTGATATCGTCAGCTAACGATGACGATATCAAGGCTATTAGTTCCACTTTGTCTTTATACCCGAGATTCCTTATTTCATTCCAAAAAGACAAAACATTATTGGATACAGGAAATGCATTCACATTGTTCATAGGTTGTTCTCCTTTTTGTGTGCAAAGATATAAATTTTATTGAATATCACATTCTTTTGTCTTTATTATTTATATTTTTTTAATGTACATACTACTCAAGAAGCTTATGAGACACTCTCTTTAGAAACATGACACACTCATAGTTCAAAAACAGCGATTTTATTCATTTTATGCATTGTATTGAATAAAAAAGGCGATTTTTATTCAATACATTTGTTTAAATGAATAACATACATCTGTTGCAGATGACAAAATTCTGATATCTCATCGTCCGCCCAACGCTGGACGGTCATTGAAGCTAAGTTACTTTGCCATTTAAGTTAACTTCTCTCACCGTCCAGCGGCCGCTGGACGGTGAGAGAACATTCATTACACCCGATTAGATGCAGATTAATCAAGCGACAGTTTTATGTTATTGTTACTCTTCTACTTTCTCTGCACTGTCCACATAATAATCTATTGGTGTCAGATTCTGCAAATCATTATTGTCTATTACGAGGTCGTTAACCGTAAAACGGGCGGTAAGCGTTGAGCCATAGATGTTGTATGCCCCTATCACTGTTATCTGTGCCCATCCGGAATGTTCCTCGCCGTCTTTTACATATTTAAAGGAAACCACACCCTTGTCCCTATTTGAGGCTGCAAAGTCGAGCAATGTCAGTGAAGAGTTGACATTAAATCCTGTGATGGGACTAACGAGATCGCCATGTTCCCTTATCTCAGTTATGCTGGTATATTCAGACGGATACACCTTTGCAAGAATCATATCAAGCGGAAATGACTTCACCACTACATTTGCCTGATCGTCAATAGAGAACCGCATTTGCTTAGCAGTATTGTCTGCCGAGATATACTTTCCTGTATACGATGCCTTTATCCTCTGAAAAAGTTCATCCACGACATCCATTCCATCCTCACCCCTCACAGAGTCAGAATCATCACATCCACAAATCGTCAGTGCCGCAAAAACGACACTGACGATCATAGATAACTTCTTAAATATTTTATTCATTCCTTGATTATTTAATTATAACTTTCGCTGTACTTGCAGCAGTACGCACCACATAGATACCACTACCAACACCAAGAGCCTTGACATCTTTATTGAGTGTAGCCTTTGTGGTTGTGATATCAGCTACCTTCACGCCATTAAGAGTGTAGACTGCGCCTTTAAATTCCTCATTGGCACTGATATTGTCTATACCCGTGGCCTCAACGATTCTAACAACTCCACTGGTCATCAGGTTATCCGTATTCCACTGCATGCCTTCAGGCAATTCCGGCAGATTCACAGCCGAAAGAGTACCACTAACACTGTTGGCTTTCCAGAATACCACCTCATCACCTATGGCTGGCTTATAGTTTGAATACAGCTCCAGGGTAATGTCACCATTAATCGTCAACGAAGGTGCCTCTATCCATGCGTGATAGTTGTCACCCTCCTGTGCCCTATTAAGGAACAAAACGAGATGTGATCCTTCGTTCATAATAATAGAACCTGTTGCCTTGATGGCACCTGCACGGTAAGTACTTGATATTGTTCCAGGCTGCAGTGTGGCACCGCTTGCCACCACCACATTCTCGACATAGCCTTTTCCACCAAGCACTCCAGAACCAGCCACATTTAGGGTTAACGACGGGAACAACACATTGCTTGTCGTATTATTGAGATATAGCATACCGTCATCAACTCTTACCGACTTAACAGTATTGATAACTTTCGACACTGTCCAACGTCCAGCACCCTGCTTCACTATTGCAGGTTTCGAACTTCCATTTGCGACAAACGAACCAGAAAACGAAATATTTTCACCAAGTCCGCCAATTGTAATGGTGCCGCCGCTCTGCAGATTACCGCTGCCCCTGAGGTTACCAACATTGATATTACGGTTCTCACAATTTACAGTCACGCCGCTTGAGATATTAAGTGTTGCCTTTGGCAGGCCGTATGTGTTGAACCAGCGATATTCCACGCTCGAACCGCTCTGCTGTGCATTCATCGTACCCTCGAATGCACTCCAGTTACCGTTCAGGTCATTACGCACTCCACGCGCAACTACGCTGATTGTTCCCTTACCCTTCAGCGTTCCCTTATATGCGCAACGGCTGTCAAGACGCCATGTGGCTGTAGAACCTTCTGTCACCTCTACGTTGGCATTATTAGTACTGTATGAATACAAGTTGTTCACATCATCGAGTACAACATTCTTACCGTCAAACACCACAGTTCTTGGCAGATTAATCACATTATTGGTCTCCATGGCATTAACCGTACCTTCATTGATTACCAACTTTCCAGTACCTACGGTTGCCCCGAGTGTCAATGATCCGGCACCAGTCTTATAAAGCGTTGAATTTGACACAGGCTGTGTAACTGCGCCATTCTGGATAAGAGCCGCTCCCTTTTCCACACTTATCACACCTTCACCCGACACAGACAGTGGTTGTGTTGATGTAATCGACGATGCAATATTGAGTGTACCGTTATTCGTAAGCGCAATCTTGGCTGTGGCATTTCCAAGCGAGCCATATTCCATGCCATCTGTATTGCCGAGCATTGCCGGCCGCAACGTACCGCCGTTAATGCTGGTACCTCCAGTATATGTATTGGTATTCTTCACCTCAACAGTGCCGGTACCCTCAACAGTAACGCTTCCACTGCCGGCTATTGCACTGCCGTCGATAGTGTAATTCTTACTATTGTTGCGGAACACCACTGACTTTGGATAAACATCCTCAGCAATATTAACGGCAGTAACAGCAGCATTGTCGTCAAACACCACATTGTCACCACTTACGAAACCGTCCTTTGCAGATGTAGCGCTGTTGGTGAAGTTGTATGTATTGTAAAAGTCCCATACACCGCTTTCGCTGCCAGTCCATACCACTGATGCAGCCTCTCTCAGCTTCGTAATCTCCAGCTTCAGAGTATTGCCGTCCAGTTTCAGTGAGCTCTTCATTCCGTCAAGTCCTAATACCTTAATATCAGCAATATCACCCTCAACCCTATCCATAGTCATGATGTTGAAGGAGCCTTCCTTTACATCGCCGATTACATTAAACACAAATACCGGAGCATTGTATTCAGGACCTTCCTGCCAGTCCTTTTTCTCAATCTTCAATGTTTTTACGGTAATGCAGTCGGATGTACCGCCAGCATTTACGTCAAACTCTATCTTAGAGCCAAAGTTCAGTGTCAGGTCACCAGTTTCCATTGTACCCACATTTGCCTTTCCTCCGGGGCGGATTATTGTGCCATAGTTTGCCTCTATTCCCTGTGGGAACTTACCGCCATTGGAATTCAGCTCGGCAAAACGGTTCATCCATACATGGCTGTTCTGCATTGTGCCGTCAAAATTCAGTGTACCAGCCCAGATGTCGGTCGGTCCGCTGTATGTCTGCACCACATTTGGCAATGTCAGCACACCGTCACCCTGCTTCACAAGACGCATCTCACCTCCAAAAGCACCTCCTGTTACAGTGTGGGTATATGTAGTTGTAGTAATGTTGTCATTGTCATCATGTCCCTGAACCCATGTCGGGGCGTTGTCTGTAAATATATAAGGTGTAGCACCACTGCTTACGCTTACAGTTGCATCACCAGTCTCACACAAAATAACATGCTTGTCAGTATGTGCCGAACCTATTGACCCGCCATTCTTCACTTCCTCTCTGCCTGCCATTGTCAGTGGAGCCGGAGCCTTGGTTATGCCTTCCAGCTCGCCAAGGAAATAACTTGTGTGAGGTGTCTGGTTGTAACCGCACATCTGCCACACCATGGCATTACGGTACTGATGGTCATACCACAATGAGTAGTTACGCCATGGAGTCTCAATATTAGTTGTATATATTCTGATATTGTTGTCAGCGGTACGCATCACCACTTCCTCACGCCAGTCACCCATGATGTCGCCCTGATAGCATGGAGTACCTTTTGTGTCGTTGTTGGTCATACTGCCTTCAAGCAATGCTATCCTACCCTCACGTGCCTTATATATGGCACCCGGAGTATTCCTGCCTGAATTATAGTCAAACGACTCCTCGCACAAGTCTCCGTCCCAATAAATTCGGAAGTTCTGCGTCACACTGACAGTTCCTTTATTGTCGTTTGTCAGTCCGTTGTGTGTCACCGAGCTTATCAGGTTATTGTCACGGCTTGAAATACCCTGCGCACCGGGATAGTCGTTGAGGAAGTTTCCCATCAGGCATCGCCCATCGTCATTGCCGCCTGTTGTGCGGTAATAGATTTTAGATGTCGTTGCATCACGGAAGTTATTGTTGGGATTATCCTCGTTGCATGCAAATATTTCCTGTCCATGTGTGAATGGGTCGAAGTCACTCACATGCTGTGAGTCACCGTGTCCCAGTCCTGTGGTGGAGAGTCCCTTGCCGTTGTCATCTATCACCATTGAGCCGAACACAATCTCGTCACGGCCGTCCCAGTCCACATCAGATATTCCAAAGTTGTGGTATCCCTGACCGTACCACGGACTGCCTGTATTATTGCAGTTCCAGCGCCAGCGCTCCACCAGCTCATGAGTAGATGGGTTCACATCGAGTGCAATCATCTTGTGACGAGTGTATATTCCTCGTGCCAAGAAGATGCTTGGCTTACGACCATCAAGATAAGGCGCGCCAAAGAAATATTTCGATGAGCGGTGACCGTAGCCGTCACCCCAAGCCGCCTTCAAGTCTGTCTCACCAGCCTCATAACGCTTGAGCGGAAAATCCACACACTGGTATGGCTTACCGGTGGCACCTTCACAATAATAGAGGAACTCATTGCCATAATGAGTAAACCACTCCACGGAGCCTGCTGACTTTGGAGTACGGTAATTGGTCCACGAAGTGCCGTTCTTACCGTCAGCGCCAATCGTATATGTCGTGCCATCAGCCATGTGTACCGTAGAGCCTTCCTCAAGACGCATCACCACCTCAGCCTTGCCGTCCACATCCCAGTCGTAGCCCACAATGTTCTGCTCGTTGTTCTGGAAGTCACCCATGTTTGGGCCACAGTTAACCCACCACAGCACTGTACCGTCTTGTTTCAGGCACGCAAGCATTGAATATTCTTTGGTCTCCACACCGTTTATTGTTGGTCCGTTCTTGGGATATAGCTGTGCGTTTTCCTCCGAGTTGTCAAATTTCATAAGTATCTCCAGCTCACCGTCGCCGTCTACATCTGCCATGCAGGCATCGTTAGGTACGTATGTTGACTTCAACGAAGCATCATGCTTAATAGTGATAGTCTTGTAATTGCTGGTCCATGGAGTCACCGCCTTACTTTTCTCACCAGCCTTGCCACACACCACAGCCTCAACCTGGTAGCTGCTCGATGCCGAACCGTTGTTATCTGTATAGTTTGACGTTGTGAGCGGCATGGAGTTCAGCTTAACGCCGTCACGATAAATATTATAGGTAACATCATAATATTCATCGGCAAGAATACGCCAGCTGCAATAATTGCCCGATGCAGCAGGCACAGCCACCAATCCGCGGTCAAGCTTGTCAGTGGTACGTTGTGCCACGGCTCCCGAGAATACCGCCATGCCCAATATTGTTGTCAATAATAGCTTTTTGTTCATAATTAAGTTATATGTATTTATTATAATAAATCCTCTCCTCCCATAAGACAGGAAGAGAGGACCATTTTTATTTATTGGATTTTATAAGCAATGCTTATTTTACAACAAACTTCTTACCATTCTGGATATAAACACCCTTCTTCAAAGAAGCCTTGTTAACACGCATACCGCGGAGGTCGTAAACAGGAGCATCAGCATTCTCAACACTATTGATAATCTCATTGATGCCAGTTCCACCATTAGCCGGTTTGTAAACAACCACACGTGCGATAAGGTCAGAAATGCGATAGAGCAGGAACTCCTCTGTACCTTTGTATACACCAGTAGCAGGAGCGTTATACTCCTTAAGATAAGCGTCAAGGTCTGCCACAACCGGGTGGAGAGAGTTCGAACCATAATTGTTCATACTATAAACCACAATAAAGTCTGTATCAGCCAAGCCCTTAACCTTCAATGTTGTGTTAGTAATCCATGAACCGCTCAAATCATCACCCTTTTTACCTTCTGTCACAAGACCAACACCTTTATAGATGTGCAGATTGACTGGTGGCATTGCTGTGAGTTGCAAGTCTCCCCAAAGAGGATATTCCTCTGCCTCTGTCCATGCAGAAGACATCTTGGTAAACTGAGGAATAGTGCTATAGACAATCTTATTATTGGTCTCAGCCTCTGGGTCGTATGAAGCAGCATCCCAACCATAGAGACGGCCATAAGTTGCATAGTTACCGGTCACCTCACCGTCAGCAGCGAAACCGAGACCAGTGATAGCAGCATCATCCATGTGTGCGAAATCATAGTCTGTAGCAAGCGCATATTCAATATTGTTAACAATGGTTGTTGTGTTGCTTCCATAACCGTAAGCAGAAGTTGTGATAGTCAAAGTTCCCTTACCAGGAAGATCTACTACTGCGCCATTTGTCAGTTCAGAACCAGTCAAGTTTGTACCATCCTCACCCTTAAACTCGTATGCAAAGAAAATTGTTGGTTTCAATTCTACAAGACTATTGTCAGCAGTCAGAGTGTATGACTTGCCAAAGCCAGGCTGCACATTTGATATAGTGGCTGTAGCAGCAGGAAGAGTGATAATAGAAGCATTGACTTCTACAGACACTTTTTTAGACTCTGCGCTTCCACATGTTGTATAAGCTGTCAGAGTTCCGCTTGTGCTCGTAGTATAAGTGTAGGAACCAAGACAATCCAAATACTCAACATGTACTTCTGTACCATCTGTACCTGTTACATGCAGCTGCTCACCCTCAAGGAAAGAAATTGTGTAGGTACGCTCCTGATTCATCACACCAGTAAGTGCCACAACCGGGTCGTTTGCAAAATCACCTTGAGCCTCATAGCTTACACTGACATTATCAAACTGAGTAATACTCTGGTATCTTGCACCATTAAGATAAATGCCAGCAGCATCCATGATTGTGCCCTCAGGAGCAGTGTAAGATCCTTGTTTGATAGGACTTTCCATTAATGGAGAGATAGAATAGTCAACCTGACGTGTTGCTTTATTCACATGAATGTTAATGGTATACCATGCTCCCAAATCAGGTGTCCAAGTGTCAGCTTCGTCACCATTAATAAAATAAACTGGAGCAATTGCCGCATCTGAAGCGTTACCGGCACCCACCTGTGACAGGTCAAAAAGCCAGTTTGAACTTTTGTCCCTGTAGTTGCCGTTGTTCTGTGCATGAGTTGCATCTGAGAATATAGCCACTTCACCGTTCTCCTGATTGTTGCCTTTAGCAGCAAAGGACACATCGAAAGTCACATCATACTCGTCACCGACAATTTGTGAGAAGATATCATGTCCCCATTCGCATTGTGCTGAACGGGCATTATTGCCACCAACAGCAAACTGAAGGTATTTGCCAAATTCGTCACCCGAGATAGAGAGACCGGCAGCAAGATTTTGCGACCCCCATTTTGTGTCAGAAACACCACCACTCTCGTAGTTCTCTGTAAAAACAAGAACCTTCGCCGCATTAACGCTCAGTGTGCAGCACAACGCGAACAGCACTGAAAAAAGAAGATAAAACTTTTTCATAATTACGTAATTTTAAATTGTTATTAAATAAAAATATTCTATAAAATTTATGGTATTCCCTGCGGATGAGAGTCACACCTCAATCCGCAAGGATTCCCATTTCCTTGTCTGTCACCATCCGGGATTCTGTGTAAGGGCACCCGACTTGAGCACCTCACTCTGTGCTATCGGGAACAGATACATCTTGTCATCCCATGTGCGGGTGCTTATCACCTGTGGAGTAAATGTGAGTTGGTCGTCTGCCCCCTTGGTAATCTTCATTCCTTTAATGGAAGTGAAGTATGCAGGAGCCTCCATCCAACGACGTACATCGTAGAAACGATGTCCCTCAAAAGCCAGCTCTACAAAACGCTCGTTCTCATACTTTTTCTTAAAATCTGCAAACGAAAGTCCCTCTGCCATGTTGGGTTGCTTAGCACGGGTACGCACTGTATTTATGGCAGCCGCAGCCGAAGTGGTGAGACCTGTTGCTGTCTCATAACCGCTGCCAGTGTAATTGAGCATGGCTTCAGCATAATTGAGATAGAACTCGCCCAAACGGAATATCACCCAGTGGTGGCGCTCTGTTGTGGTATTGGTGCCGCCTATCTTCAGCGAAGCATTGACATACTTCTTAAGATAATATCCTGTAGTTGTAGCGTATGGTATAGGCATTCCATTCACACCGCCCTCGAAAGTTTCCAGAGGAGTAGGATTGTCATTAGGCCACGACTCTCCATTGACAGCCACAGTGGCAGCAAGGCGAATGTCACGATTTGCGTATGGATTCTTTGGGTCATAATCACTACCATTTTCATCAATGGCCTTTCCATTGGTCATCTCGTATGCGTCAACAAGATTTTGTGTAGGACAGTTACCTCCACCGGCATTTTCCATACCTATAGGGAAATTGTATCTTTCAAACTGATTTGATGAGCTTTGAATACGACGCACAAAGATACACTCGTTGGACTCGCTCCAGTTGTCTTTGTTGAAAAGATTTGAATATGTAGGATTCAGTCTCATACCACGGTTACGGCACTCGGCGATTACAGCCCAGTTAGCCTCTGCGGCAGCTTTCCAAAGAGCCTTCTTTTCAGCTTCACTCTTGCTCTGAGAGAACAAAGGTGAAGCATGATATAGAGCTGCACGCGCTCTAAGAGCAAGTACGGCAAGTTTGTTGGCACGACCTGTTTCATTGGCGCTAAGAGCATCGGTTCCAAGATTGCTGTAGTCTGCCACAATAGTGTCCTTGATTTCAACACACTCCTTGTCGATGAAGTCAAACACCTCGTCCACTGTGGCACGGGGCAAGTTGTTTGCCTCATCGGCAGTCATATTGTTAAGTTTCAATGGCACTCCGCCAAATGAGCGCACTAGAAGAAAATAATAATATGCACGGAGGAAACGTGCCTCAAACTGGAAGTTGTTATACTGATGCATCTTCTGCAGATAGTCAACATCCACTTTGTAGTCATCGAAAGTCAAACCTGTAAACTCATCGAGATACAGGTTGGCATAGCTTATACCACGCCAGCACTTTGTCCAAAGTGAGGCATCCAAATTGTTAGACGAACTCCATGCACCGTTATAAAAACCCTCAACAGCATTGCCTGAATGCGAGTAAACGGACTCATCTGTAGCAGAGCTTAACATAGCTCCGCTATAATTGCCGAAATCATAATCGAGATCATTGTATGCTGAAGTAAGCACACCGCCTGCACGCGCAAAGGTCTCTTTTATAAAATCCTCGTCATATACACTATACTCATTATAGTTCATCTTGTCGTCACACGATGTCATTGCCGCGGCAACAAGAACTGTATATATTATTTTGTTGAATTTCATACTACAATAATTTCTTTAATTGTTTGTTTAGAATGTTACAGACAAGCCAAGCACAACACTGCGGGTGAGAGGACTTGTCGCACCGTAAGACTCTGCATCAACACCATCAAGATGGTCGAAGCTGAAAAGGTCGACACCACGCAGGTAAACCTTGGCGGCATTCACAACTCCTGTCTTCTGCAACAGAGACTTTGGCAGATGATAGTACAGCTCTACATTGCGGAGCTTCAGATAACTGCGGTCACGGAGCCAGAATGTGCTGGTCTGATAGTTGTTGGCATTAGAGCTGCTGCTCAAACGCGGGTACTCAGCATTTGCATTGTTGTTCTCCGGACTCCAGCGCTTGTCGTAAACATCCTGTGCAAGACTTGTGTTGTTGATAAGTCCCCAGTAGTAGCCGCTTGTGTTGAGAACAGCAGAATAGCGTCCCACTCCCTGGAACATTGCATCGAATCCAAGTCCCTTATACTCTGCTCCAAGATGGAATGAATAATATAGTTCAGGGCAAGCGGTGCTGTAACCAATCCTCACCCTATCATTGGCATCAACCACATTGTCACCGTTCACATCCTTATATTTGATGTCACCCACACGCACAGTTGAGAAGTTCTGCACCGGGCTGCTTGCTATCTCCTGTTCGCTGGTGAAGAGTCCCTCGGCAATAAGACCGTAAGTGGAACTGAGAGGATTGCCTGTCTCAACCAGATTCTCGTATTTGCGTGGCTCTTCTGCCTGCTCCTCGATAGAGTTCTTGGCAAGAGTCATGTTGGCACCGATATTGAATGTGAAATCACCAACTTTACGTGTATAGTTTGCAGAAACATCAAAACCGTGCTGGTTCACGATACCGCCATTGATATATGGAGCGGCGAAACCGATGAGTGAAGAATAAGCTCCTGCACCCGACACGAAAATGTCATAACGGTGATTGTGGAAATAGTCAAACTCAATGTCAAGTCCTTTGAAGAGCGAAGCGTCAAAACCTACATTGATCTTGCGTGCTTTCTCATTTGTCGGGTTGATGGTTGCCATCATGCCGAGAGTAGTGGTACCCTGAAGGTCCTGAGCGGCAGTAGCGTCTACAAAGTAGTAGGCAGAGGCGCCGCTAT
Source organism: Prevotella sp. (assembly GCA_030539375.1). GTDB lineage: Bacteria > Bacteroidota > Bacteroidia > Bacteroidales > Bacteroidaceae > Prevotella. Next base: position 38,755 of record JAUNSB010000014.1, on the reverse strand, counting down.
ATGTATAGCTCTGGGTATAATATGTCCAGATGTTGTCACCCGGCAGATAATCAGCATTGATGATACCGAATGATGCGCGGAGCTTCAGGAAATCGAGCCACTTGACATCCTTCAGGAACGACTCGTTGCTTGCCACCCAGGCTGCTGATACTGTTGGCGAGAATGCCCATTTGGTACCAGGGGCAAGACGGCTTGAACCAGAATATACAAGTGCGAGGTCAAGCAAATACTTGTTGGCATAACCGTAATGTGTCCACCACGATGCATTCTGACGGTAGATTGAAGTATTTGTTCCGTTTACATTCTCATACTCATAATCCCACTTCAGCTGGCTGTACACACCATGCTTGCCAAAAGTGCGGTCGTAGTTAAGTCCGGCTGCAAAATGCAGGCGGCGTGCGTATGAATCAGTTTCTGCAGCCTGACTCATCTCAGTACGCTCACCACCGGTGAAATAGTCACTAAGTACAGGCTGTCCGTTTTCCCAACTGCTCACTGCATAGCTTCCGTATGTGAACCCCTTGCTATGGTTCTCATACAGAGTTGAATATGTGTCATAACCCAGACGGGCAAAAAATCCAAGCCCTTTGGTGAACGACGAAAGGTCCTGCTTTAAGGTCATGTCGGCAAAGAGGGCACGCTCATGAATCTTATAGTAGGCTGCGCCTGATGACTGCGCCACAGGATTGAGAGTACCGGCCCATGTTGCATTACCGCCCCAATCACCAGTCTCGCTCTTTATCGGGAATGCTGCCGACGGCACGCTATAAACCATGTTCCACAAATTGGCCTGATTGCCGGGACGCGACATCTCACTGAGTACACCAAGAAGGTTTACCTTCAGAAGTGTTGTCGGTGTGAGGTCGATGTCAAGATTGGTACGCAAGTTTCCACGTACATACTTATCCTGAGTACTATAGCCATCATTGTCGTTGAAGTTTTTCACAAAACCCTTATCGGAAAGGAGATTTATCATAGTGAAATAACGGAACTTCTGACCGCCGCCGCTAAACTCCACAGCATACTTGTTTGTAACACCATGGTGACGGAAAGTCTCATCAACCCAGTTAACACTTGGATACTGGTATGGCAAGCTGCCGTTTTGGAATGCCGCCATGGCATTGGCATCATAACGTGGCGACAGACCTTCATTAGTCAAAGCCTCGTTCATAGCACTGGCGTATGTGGCACCATTGACAAACTTCGGTCGATTGGTTTGATAGTTTATCAAATGGTCATAGTTCACACGAATCGACTTGCTGTTATACTTACCGCGCTTAGTAGTGATCTGTATAGCACCGTTGGCACCCTTATATCCATAAAGGGCAACAGCAGCTGCATCTTTCAAGATTGTAACGCTCTCCACCTCCTCAGGACTTACTATGCTGAGATTACGTTCAATACCGTCCACCAACACCAGAGGATTGCTGTTGCTCAGGCTCTGCAAGCCACGCACATAGAAAGTGGGATTAGAGCTGAAGTAAGTACCGCCATTCTGCAACGAAATCAAGCCATTACCCTGACCGATAATCGAGTTACCGATGTTTTTGGCAGAACGTTTATCGGTGCTTTTGTTTGTAATGACAGAAACAGATGCCGTAGACTGGGCGCGGGTGAAGTCCTTCTCTGCGCCCACCTCTATCACCTGGTCAACAAAATCGTTGCCAGTGATGGCTGTTGAGTCTGTCTGTGCTGCAGCCGGCAGGCTGATACCTGCAAGCAGCAATGACACACATATATATTTATTTTTCATATTTGCCAATTTAATAATTGTTATATACATTAAATTATATATTACCATCCGGGATTCTGAACCAAGCCATAGTTCTTGTTTATCTCACCTATCGGGAATGGCCACAAGAACCACTTCTTTATCTCCGTAGACTCAGGATCCTTGCCCCACTGCACACGCTCACGGTTTTGTAACGGGAAGATTTCATACTCAAAGCGATTAGGCTCCCTTTGCCCTGAATCTTTGTCATTACCAATCCATTGGCCATATTTACGCACCCACTGCCCCTGAGCATTCTGCTGCATACGGTATATTGCCAGACCGTGAAGCTGCTTGGTCATCCAGTCGCCACGCTTATAACGGCACATATCGTAGTAGCGGTTGTTACTCATACCGAGCTCACATGCACGCTCACGGAGAATTTCTTCAATAAGCTGATCCTTATCGGTTCTCAATGCACTATTGTAGGTTTCCATCTTGCCAAGACCAACACGGGCACGGACACGGTTCACACAGTTGAGGGCGGCATTAAGATTACCTGTCTGTGCCAGGCACTCTGCCCACATGAGCATCATCTCATCATAGCTAAGATACACCCAATGCATAAACTTACGGTGATATTCCTCGCCAAGGTAATACTTTATCACGCCATAACCGTCTGCATAGCGTGTGGTGAGCTGCTCCACAACAGACGTTTTCCCATTATTGTCAACGCTCATCACTGAATATCCAGCATCGGCACCTCCAACCCAAAGTTCATAAATGTTACCCGAGGCAATGCCTGAACTCCAGTCAAGAGTTGACGGCTGACCATTTACGATAGCATTTTCATACAAACGTGGGTCACGGGAGGCAGTCTTTCTAAAACCGCCACGAATGGCTGTATACTGATAGAACAGCTTACCCTTTTCACCGTCAATATTGCCTTTTTTCATATCCTTGTCCCAGTCGAAAGGTTCTCCGCTACTCCATGGGAACATCTCAACATACTCCTCTGTCGGGTTATATGAATTACGACCTATGCCTACCCAGTTCCACCATCCGTATGATGCCTGTGTACCATAGACTGTAGCCACACGTGTGGAATGTATAACTTCCTTACTTCCTTCATAGATGTATCCCATACGGTAAGCCTGACGACGTGCCTCTGGGGTATTGCCTGTAGGCCAGTTAAGCTGATAGAACTTTCCGTTCTGACCAAGTGTGGCAGAAGTAGGATCAGACTCACCATTTTCTGCAAAAAACTCATTGCAGGCATTGAGAGCACGCTGCCAGCGTGCGGCATCATAATTGCCATACCATACAAGTTTGTCGGTCTCAGCCTGAGTAGTACCATCATAATACGGTTTATCCGCATTATACAAAGGCGATGCAGCAATAAGCAGAATCTTAGCCTTGAGAGCCATCGCTCCAGCTTTGGTCCAACGGCCTGTATTATTGTAGGCATCAGTACTCGTAGTATTACCGTCCCAAGCCCAACGGAGGTCAGAAATAGCCTGATCAAGCAGACCTACCATAAAGTCGACTGTATTCTCAAACGTGGCACGGGGAGCTTCTATAGTAGCTTCCTGTCCCGTAAATGCGCCTTCCACCAATGGAAGACCACCATAGTGGACGAATAAATCAAAATAGCGGGCTGCGATGAGACAGCGAGCCTGAGCCGCAAGGCTCTTTTTCTCCGTCTCATCCATATCAGGCACACGCTCTATGTTCTCAATCAAGATGTATGCCTGCCGCACTGCCTCCCATACATTATCTTTATTATATGTAAACAGCGGGTTACCATTGGCGGTAAGTGTTCCTGAATAATACGAATTATAGATATCTGTACCATTCCAGTGTATCTGGTAGCAGTCGGTAAGTGCATCAACCTTTCCTGCATACATGAACTGCGAGTTTGGTGTGCGATTGCTCGAATATGGAAGACCGTAATACTGCAACGCATAAATTGCAGTGAGGAACTGTCGTGTGTATTCTGCACTGTTGAACACAGTGTCGATAGTCACGGTTCCACCCGGTGCCTTTTCAATAAAGCTGTTTCCCAAAGCAATGTCGTCAGTACATCCCACAACAACAGTCGCCGAAGCCATAATGGCTGCTACACCTTTTATTATTTTATTGTGAATTTTCATTGTTGTTATCGTTTTTTAGAATCCTATTTTAAGACTTGCTGTATATGTGCGCTGCAAAGGATAAGATGGTGAATTGCTGGCGCGTGTCTCAGGGTCACCCCACAGATATGGGCTGAATGTAAACAGATTGTAACCGCTCAAAGAGAGCTGCAATTGGTTCATTCCAAGTTTCTTCATAAATGGGAAGTCAAAGTCGTATGACACCTGGATTGTCTTCAGACGGAGATACTTGGCATCCTTTTCATAAAGAGTACACTCAGCATAGTTCTGGTCGGCATTTGCCCATGTAGCGCGTGGATACTCTGCACTCTGCGACGGATTGTCAACAGTCCATGTATTGTCAATGTGATACTGAAGCAAGCCACCGTCAGTAGTTGTGTTAGAGCTTAGGAACGGACGACGGAACACATCGCTAATTACACGGCTGACATTCCATGCTCCAGTGAGCTGCGCGTTGAAGGTAAGCTTCTTATATGCAAATCCGAATGAAAGACCGGCAATATACTCTGGGTCATCGGTGAAACCTGTACGATACATATCATTAGGATCAATCTTACCGTTGCCATCCATATCAACATATACAGCATCACCCGGTTTAAGGTACTTATTTTCTATAATCTGCTGCGGGAACGGCTGACCGAACTCTTTCTCATAATCTGCCTCGGCACCATCGTAGTAGAACTTCCAGAATTTGTACATAGAACGTTTACCGATACGGTGACCACGGGTGTACATATACTCATTCTGCTGTGGCTCCTGGAAATTCGCAACGATTTCGTTCTGATTGTAAGAAAGATTCAGCTTAGCCCAATAACGGAAATCCTTTCCTATCTTGCTATTCCAGTTGAGCGAAAGTTCCCATCCCCAGCTATCAACTTCACCAAGGTTAGACTTAGGAGGAGTGAAACCAAGTATAGCAGGCAGTGTTCCATTGCTCAGCAAGATATCCTTACGGTGCTCCTTATAATAGTCGAATGTGGCGCGGAGCTGGTCGTTGAGGAAGTTTACATCAACACCATAGTCTTGCTTAAATGCCTTCTCCCATGTCACATCAGGGTTGTTCTTGGCTGCCTCGATGGCACCCTTGGTTGCAGTACCATTCTCCACACCGAAATTATAGGCGTATGCACCGTCATCCTTACCCTGACGCTCATAGAGTGCACTTTGGTTTACATAATAAGGGTCGGCAATATACATAAAGCGGTCTTCACCTATCTTATCGTTGCCGACAAGACCCCATGATGCACGAAGTTTCATAAACGAGACCACCTTGCTGATTGGTTTGAAGAATGCCTCATCGCTGATGACCCATCCCACAGAGCCTGCCGGGAAAGTACCGAAACGTTTACCTGGAGCAAAGTTCTCTGAACCGTTATAACCGATGTTGAACTCTGCCATGTAGCGGTTTTTCCAGTCATAAGTGGCACGTCCCACAAATCCTACGTAAGTACGTGGTATGTCTATATACGCACCCTTCAAATAATATTCCTTACTCTGGTTGTAGAGTGCAAGGGCTGTAACAGTATGATCACCAAACGAGCGATTGTAGTTGAGCGAGCCTTCAGCATACCAGTTACGCCCCTTTCCGCTGGCTGCTGTGCTGTATGTAGGGGCAACATCATTTTTATCCTTTCGGTAGAGTATCGACTTACCATCCTCCTGAAGTACAGGAATGTAGGTTGCGACCTCTGCTGTTACAGTACGTGTTTGCTGGTAAGAGCTATTATAAGATCCTTTCACCTTCAGCAACAGTCCCTTAGTAATAAAATCAAGTTTCTGCTCAAGAGCAATATCCATGGACAATTTATTATTATTGTATTGATATGCACCAGGCTGATATGCATAATATGTCATTGGCGAACTACCAAGGATTGGCAGACGGTTCTCCTTATCTTTGCTCAAATTGTCGGTTGCAAGAATAGAATTCATAATATAGCGTCCGTCAACAATACCAGGGCTAACGAATGGTGTAGCATAATAAATAGCCTTAATCATACCACCAGACCCTTGCCCCGTACGTGGCTTATTGGAATCGTCAATCTTACCTGAGAGATTAAGGCTAATCTTTGTAGTTTTGGTAACATCAATATCAAGATTTGCACGATAGTTGAAACGCTGATACTGATATCCGTAGTCATATGGACGGTCAAACTCTTTAAACAGACCACCCTGAGTAAACATACCGGCACTAATGAAGTACTTAACCTGCTTGTTGCCACCGCTAATGTTCACGTTGTGCTGTTGCTGGAGAGTAACATCTTTCATAAGATAGTCAACCCAATCCATACTTGGAAAACGAATTGGGTCGCTGTTAGTTCTGAACTTCTCAAGCACCGTTTCAGAGAAAAGAGGTGCCTGACCGTCATTAGTCAACATCTGATTATAGAATGTGGCATAGCCCAGCGAAGATGCCTGCTCAACCATCTTGGTCGGAGTAAGTGCTGAAAAAGATGCATTGACAGACACACGGGCCTTGCCTTCCTGACCACGCTTTGTGGTAATGAGCACAACTCCGTTGGCACCGCGCACACCGAATACGGCTGTTGCAGAAGCATCTTTAAGCACTGTTACGCTCTCAATTTCGTTAGGATCGATATCCCACATCTCGCGCTCAACACCATCCACCTGAATAAGAGGTTTAGCGTCAACCCATGTAGCCTTACCACGAACGAAAATCTCAGCGGCATCGCTACCTGGCTCACCTGAGAACTGTACTGTAGACACACCCGAAAGCTGTCCAGCAAGCACATTATTTACAGAAGATACAGGCGTGCGAACCAAGTCCTCGCTCTTTATAGATGAAAGAGCACCTGTCACCGTCACCTTCTTCTGAGTTCCGTAAGCCACGACCTCTACCGCCTGAAGCATGGCGTTGTCTTCCTTAAGTGTTACCTTCATGCCGTTCTTGGCAGTAACCACCTGCGGTTTGTAACCGATGTACGAGATGGAGAGTTTGGCGTTGGGCTTCACCGACAGTGTAAAGTTACCGTCGAAATCGGTAACCGTTCCCTGAGTGGCTGCTGCTCCCTGTATGAGCACGCTCGCTCCAATGACCGGCTCACCAGCCTCGTCAACAACAGTTCCCTTTATCTGCTGGCTCTGTGCAGACAATGATGCCGTACACATCACACCAAAGAAAAGGAACATCAATCGCCACATCACATGTGTTAGATTGAAAGATAGTTTCTTTTGTTTGTTCATCTTTGTTTTGTTGCTTTTTGATTTATTTGTTTTTAGTCTTATCAAAACCTTTAATTATCTTTTCTGTACACCTCGCACACCGAGGTGTTAACTGTTTACACGTTATTCATCGCTGCAAAAGTATAAAAAATCTAATAAACACACAAATAAAATTATAAAAAAAGTGTCTTTCTGTACTTTTCCCCGTATTTTCGAACAAAAATCACAGATATAACCGTAATTTACCTATCCAGAATGTATTATTTTACGGAAAAATTATAAAATCTTAATAACTTTTTATGTTTTATATATCTTTTCTGCCTACCTCGGTGTGCGAGGTAGGCAAACACACATAAAAAAGCTGATGAATAAAATATAATAAAATATGTAACAAATTAATTAAAAACTACAAAAATGAACAGAAAAAACAAATTCTGCAGTGTGCTGCAACGTATGCAGCGACTGATGTTCTTGTTGGCTGTTACATTGTGTTCAACCATCGCGTTTGCACAAAGTAAGATAACGGGAACAGTTGTTGACGAGATGGGCGAACCGGTAATCGGTGCCAGCGTCATGGTAAAAGGTACTACAAGTGGGGGGGTGACCGACCTTGACGGTAACTTCACCATAGCCAATGTAAAGAGCGGCGCCCAGCTTGTAATATCTTATGTGGGCTATGCCACTCAGACAGTACAGGCAAAAAACAATGTGAAGGTTGTGCTGCAGGAAGACAAGCAGCTGCTCGACGAGCTGGTGGTTGTTGGTTACGGCGTGCAGAAAAAGACCGATGTAACGGGAGCCATGCTTCGTGTAGGCGAAAAAGAGCTCAACTCAAAGCCAGTAAACAACGCCTTCGAGGCTTTGCAGGGTAAGGCTGCCGGTGTGGACATCACATCATCGCAGCGCCCGGGTACCGTCGGAGACATCCGCATCCGCGGTAACCGTTCGCTCAATGCCAGCAACGCACCTTTGTATGTTGTTGACGGTGTGCCTTTGAGCTCGGGCGGTATCGAAACACTGAACCCACGCGATATCGAGGCTATCGACATTCTTAAAGATGCTTCTTCTACCGCCATCTACGGTAGCCGCGGTGCTAACGGTGTTGTGCTCATTACCACAAAGCGCGGTAAGCAGGGTGCAATGAGTCTCAACTACTCAGGCTCTGTGACCTTCGAGACTCTTCACGACAAGACCGAGGCAATGAAAGCAAGCGACTACATAACATGGCGCCGCTGGGCTTACTATAACTCAAATCCGGACAAATATACTCCCGGCGACCAGCCTACAAGAGAGCAGGATGAAATTTTCTTCAATGCTTCCGGTGACAACACAGCCTACAACAACGTAATGGCAGGATGGGCAAGCGGGAACTGGGATCCGTCGAAGGTGATTGATACCAATTGGGGCGACCTTGTTACACGCACTGGCATCACTCATGAGCATACTCTCAGTGGAAGTGGCGGTACAGAAAAACTGCAAGGCTCTTTCTCTTTCGGCTACCTCGACAACAAGGGTACCCAGAAGGGACAGGAGTATGAGCGTTTCAATTTCTCTACATCAGTTGACATTCAGGCAAAGCCATGGTTCAAAATGGGAGGTAGCGTAAATGCTTCTTATGGTACACAAAACTACGGTTTCTCCCGCACTGCCCAAGGTTCAGGTACAGGTCCTAAAGATATTTATGAGGCTGCACGCGCTATACCACGCTTTGCAATGCCATACGATGAGAATGGCGATATTGTACTCCAGCCAGCAGGTTCTACAACTAATGTATATACCGTAGTTGACGAATGGAATAAGTCTAATGATGAGCGCAAGACATTCCGCGCACTCGGAAGTCTCTATGCACAGATTGATTTTGGAAAAATCTGGGAGCCACTAAACGGACTTATGTACAAGATAGCCTTCGGTCCTGACTTCCGCCAGTACCGTCAGGGTATATTCATCGATGCATCATCGGCAGTACGTTTAGGCTCAACCAACTATGTAACTCGTGCTGAGGAGCGCCATTTCTCATGGACTCTCGACAACATGATTATCTACAACCGCATATTCGGCAAGCACAATGTGGGTGTAACCCTGCTCCAGTCGGCTTCAAAATACAACAAGGAAAACTCGTCAATGCACGAGGAAGGTATTCCTTTGCCGTCAATGCTCTGGAACAATATGGGATATATCGATATCACGCAGTCGAAATTCAAGGCAAGCATGGGAACCGGACTTACCGAGAACCAGCTCGCTTCATATATGGCACGTATAAACTATAGCTTCAACGACCGTTATCTGCTTACAGTATCAGGGCGTTACGACGGTTCATCTGTATTGGCAGAAGGCAACAAGTGGTCGTTCTTCCCATCAGCAGCCCTCGGATGGCGCATGGAGCAGGAAGACTTTATGAAGGACGTGAAATGGATTGACCAGTTGAAGCTCCGCCTCGGTGTAGGTGTTACTGGTAACTCGTCAGTTGACCCTTATGGCACTCTCGGTGTGATTTCATCTTACTGGATGCCATTCTCTACAGGCAACTACAACATCCTTGTAACCAACGAGCCTTACTACACTTCTGGTTCAAACAAGATGCCAAACAAGGATCTCAGCTGGGAAAAAACAACACAATGGAACTTCGGTGTTGACTTCAGCTTCCTTCGCGGACGCATCGGTGGTACTCTTGATGTATACACATCGCGCACCAACGACCTGCTTATGCAGATGAGCATACCTTCACTCTCGGGCTATCCGTCAATGATGGCAAATGTGGGTAAGACCAAGAACTGGGGTTATGATCTCACCATCAATGCCATTCCTGTTGAGACAAAGAACTTCATTTGGAATTCAAGCCTTAACTTCGCATATCAGAAGGACGAGATTGTGGAGTTGTCGAACGGTAAGGAAGATGATGTCAACAACTCATGGTTCATAGGCGAATCCATCGGTGTTTACTATGGTACCGACAACAACGGTCTGTGGCAGGAGTCTGATGCTGACGAGATGGCAAAGTTCAACGAGAACGGTCATAAATTCCAGGCAGGTATGGTGAAGCCAGTTGACCAAAACGGCGACTACAAGATTGACAACGAGGACCGTGTGATTCTCGGCACCAAAAGCCCACGTTACACCATGGGGTGGACCAACACCTTCACATGGAAAGGACTTGAGCTCTCAGTTGAGCTTTACGGACGCTTCAAGTATATGGTTGACACCGGCGGTCAGGGACAGTTTGGTATGTACAACCAGATTGACATCGACTACTGGACGCCACAGAACCCAGGTGCAGAATACCAGAAGCCTATCTACTCTACCGCAGGCGGCGATGCTTACTCAAGCCTGTTGGGCTTCAAGGATGCCAACTTCATCAAGCTGCGCAACATATCACTTGGCTACAACCTCGACAAGGCGCTCTGCAAGAAAGCTGGACTTGAGAACGTGAAGCTGTACTTCCAGGCAAAGAACCTTGGTGATATCTACTCGTCAGTGGACGAACTTGACCTCGACCTCGGCACCTCTTATTATAACAGAGGCTTCACTATCGGACTGCAAGTAGGATTCTAAACAACAACTAAAAGAAATCAAATTAAAATGAAAAATATAAAGAATAAATTATTCATTGGTCTTGCAGCATGCTCAATGCTGACAGCCACAACCTCATGTGGTGACGACTTTTTGAAAGAGGACGCAGGTCACAAGGTGAGTGACGCTTTGCTTGAGACACCAGAAGGCGCACTTGCAATGTCGGCAAGCCTTTACGCCAACATCCGCTGGCACTTCGGATATGAGTGGGCATACGGTATCACACTCTACGGATGTGACGAGTTTACCAACGGCTCTGACCTCACCTCAGAGCCATGGAATACTTACGACAACCGTTTGCAGCCACTTGACTGCACAAAGGCTAATGGTGCCGCCAACAACAACTGTCCCCCAGTGTCAGGGCTTTGGAACCAGATGTATTACGGTATATCCACCGCCAACCTTGTATTGTCGAAAGCCAATCTGGTTGCCGATGAGGACAGCCGCAACAAGGCTATGGGCGAGGCATACTTCCTCCGTGGCTACAACTACTATCGTCTGTTCTGCCAATACGGTGCTGTTGTATTGCAGCTTGAGCCTGTAGAGGGAGTAAAGCGCTATTATGAGCGTGCAACAGAAGATGAGACTCTTGCCGCCATCATTTCTGACTTTGAACAGGCATATAATATGCTGCCAACTACAAAATGGCGCGGTAACGGTACTTGGACAAAATACACCGCCGCACACTTCTTGGCAAAGGCATTACTTTACCGTCAGTCAGAGCGTTGCTCAAGCTGGAACAGCAAGTATGACGCAAAAACCGACCTGAACAAAGCTATTGCATTGTGCGACGAGGTTATCGCAGCCTGCCCGCTGGAGAAGGACTATAACAATCTGTATGCCAACTGGACCGGAGTGGACTGTGCAATAGAGGGGTCATCTGAGATTCTCATGGCTGCCGAGCACAATGCCGACTCGTCAACCAAAGGCAGATACGGCAATCGTACCTACAACTACTTCAACCCGCAGTTCTCCAACTTCTCTGGCGGTTGGGTACAGCGCGGACAGTATATTGGCGGTATGGACTTCCAGCGTTGCCGTCCTACAGAATACACATATTCAGCATTCGACAATGTGAACGACGCACGTATGTGGAAAACCTTCAAAACTGTGTACGGTCTGAACAGCACAGCCGTTGCAGACAAGGCTAAGGTTGTGGCAGACAATGGACTGAAGGATGAAAGTCAGGTACCGGCACTTGGAGATTACGGAATCGTGTTCATTCTCAACAAAAAGGATGACCCGCGTTTCCAGACAGAAGCTACATACGGTACTTTCGGTAACGGAAAGCAGGCTCACAACTTCGTTAATCCCGAGACTGGCAAGTGGGTGCCCAATGTTGCCCCTCTGTATCTCGGCGGCAAGTATGTGCTGACCGATTACAATGCCAACGGTAATCCTGCGGCATCAAACTTCTTCTGCGGTATCAACAAGGTTGAGGACGGTACACGTACAGCAGAGAAGGGGGATGGCTACCGTGACGTAACAATGGCACGCTCTGGAGAGACTTATCTTGTAAAGGCTGAGTGTCAGGTACGCCTTGGCAACTATCAGGATGCCATCAATACTGTTAATATACTCCGTGCCCGTGCCCAATGGAAGGAGGGTGAGGACCGTGAGGCTTATATCGACGGCAGTATCGCCTTTGAGAACAACAGCACTGCAAACGGAACTCTCAAGAAGTGCAAGGGACCGGACGGCAAAACCAACCTCACCAACATTGAGGCTTGGAGATACTCACATCCTTGGAAGAACAGCTACTATCTGTCAACCGGCATAGAGCGCACAACCGCTGCTTCCGACCTTCAGATAAAGAGCTACACACAGCTTCCTGCCGAGGACGAGGCTATACTCGCAAAAATTGGCTGCTCTGGCGACAAGGATCGTCTCATCAACTTCATCATGAATGAGCGCACCCGCGAATTGCTTGGCGAGTGGAACCGTTGGGACGAACTGAGCCGTACAAACCTGCTCATACGCCGTGCAAAGGCTTTCAACCCTGAGGCACAGGGAATAACATCCGGCAAACATGAGCTACGCCCGATACCACAGACTTTCATCGACGGTCTGCAGCATGAGGATGGTACCAACCTCTCTGATGCCGAAAAGAAGGCTTGGCAGAACCCAAACTATTAATACATAAACCATAACTGTGAAGAATTTACCCCGCTGGCGAGACTGTTCGTCAACGGGGTAAAACTTTAGAAAAAAAATTTTTCACGAAAAAATCTATCATCTATCACCCTTACAAGGATAAGCAGCTGGTTGTCAACACGTTAATCCCGCGTAAACGGCATGATAGATAGGGTGATAGATTTTATCTATCACCCTCGGATTGCAGAAACATAGTAAACTGCAAGTAAATCAGCCATTTACAGCGTCTCCAGATTGTTCCAAGCGCTTGGGACACAGTGTCCATAGTGTTTGGACACAATGTCCGAACACTATGGACACTTCTGTTATGCTTGTATAGAGTGTGCCTTTCTGCTATTTTCAAGTCATTTTTTGCCTGTTTTTTGGATGTTTTGATACGTTTTTGCCGTATATAAGGGAAAAAGGTGATAGATTGGTGATAGGTTGGTGATAGATAGATGTAATTTTAGACCATTATAAAGATATTATATCACTAATAATAAACAAGTTATAATAAAAGTGGTGATAGATGACAGATTTTTTGCGAAAAAAACTTTTCACCTAAACAGCAGATTTAAATCCATTGACAGAAACTCCTCGAACGACAATCCTCCGCTACCTACTACCAGCGCCCTATGAGGATGAAACGTTTTTGTAAACTTGGGAAGTCCGGCATTGACAGTACGCCTGCCGCTCTTTACCTCGATTGCCACTTTCTGTTGTCGTCTGACAAGAACAAAATCCACTTCGTCCTTGCTGTCACGCCAATAATAAACCTTGTAATCACATATTTGCGACTGGCTGACGAGGTAAGCGCCCAGTGCCGACTCCATATACCTGCCCCATAGTTTCGGATTGGTAATTACCTCCTCCAACGACTCATTGGCATACACATTGCGCAGAGCACTGTTATGCACTTGAAACTTAGGTATGGAATTGTATTTGCGGGCGGTATCCTCTGCATATTTCTGAAGACCGCAAAGAAGACCGCATTCATCAAGAAGATGCAGGTAGAGCGCAAGAGTGGTGACGTTGCCGGCATCCTGCAACTGTGCCGCCACCTTGGTGAGCGATAACAGCTCGCCGCTGTAGGCACTTCCTATCTCGAACAACTGGCGCAGCAAATGCGGCTTCAGCACCTTGGTGCTCATAAGTACATCCTTTGAAATCGACGGTTCTACAAGCGAGTCCCTGACATATCCGCGCCAACGGTTCTCATTATTGATATATTGTGCCGCACCCGGATAACCGCCATAATATACATATTGCGGCAAAGTCCAGCCAAAACAATCTTTCATCTCAGTGTATGTCCAATGGGAAAGGCGTATCAGTTCAAAGCGTCCGGCAAGCGATTCGGTAAGTCCCTGCTCAATGAGCATACGTGAAGAGCCCAAAAGCACAACCACTATTTCGCGCTTCTCACGTGTGTCACGGTCCCACTCCGCCTTCACCGTCTCACTCCAGTTGACAATCTTCTGCACCTCATCAATCACCAGCAGCCGTTTCGGCTCAGCATTCATGGACATCTTCATGCGCTGAGTTTCCCAAATCTGGGAAAGCCAATCAGCACCCACACCCAAAACATCATCGGCGGAATAGCTGTCGAAAGGCACATCGCATACCTCCAGCACCTGATTCACAAGTGTCGACTTCCCAACCTGACGCGGTCCTACAATAACCTGCATTCTGCCGCGAGGCTCATTAATCCGGTCTAAAATTTCATCAAACTGACTTCTTCTATATTCCATACCTAATCCTCTTTCTAATAATGTTTTAGTGTCTGAATGCACCATGCTCTGAGCAAAATGTTCAATCTACTGAACAAAAATGTTCAATCTGCTGCAAAAGTACACAAAAAAATCTTATTGCACAAGATAAAGCAATAAAAAAAACTCGGAAATGGGCGTTTTCTCATTTTTTTTATGTAATTTTGCAAAATAGAACTTACTAAACAGCAACAAGACCAAGAAATGAGACTAAAACAACGGCTACTGATACTTGCAAATATTATCATTTTGTGTATATCGGCACAAGCGGCACATAACGGAACCCTGACAAGCAAACGCATATCGACAATGAACGGCTTGCCGTCGAACAAGGTTTACGGCATGCTGCAGGACAAACGCGGCTTCATCTGGCTGGGCACCGCCAACAGCCTGAGCCGCTACGACGGCTACTCGCTGCTGAACTATGACATGCTGGGAAATAAAAAGATAGGGCAGATACCGGCATACATCCGCGAGATGTACTACGATGAGCAGCGGCAGCTGCTATGGGCAAAATCGCGCGACCACTACCATGTCTGCTACGACATAGACAAAGGAGAGTTTATAGACTACACCAACGGCGGGAAGTGGGACAAGCAATACCGCCAGCTGCTGATAGAAAACGATGTGAGGGTGATGTTCGGCAATGAGAACGGTGTAAGAATAGTAACGTTTGACAGCAAACAGAACATTGTATGCCATGACTACAACGCCGCAAACGGACTGTTGCCGACATGCGACATAAGGGATGTGGTGATTGACGAGGGCAGAAATGTGTGGATTCTCACCGACAAGGGCCTGTATGCCGTAACACCAAACGGCAAATTGCGCAAGATACTTGCCGGGAAGTTCATTGGAGGCGGTTCGACAAAAGGAAAGACCGTAGTTGCTGACACCCGAGGCAATGTGTATGCCTATAGCAAGACCATGACTCCCGTAGCAAGGATAAAGGCAATGCCGCTGGGCAGTCATGGCAGCGTGAAGGGCAGGATTGTGTGGCGCAACAAGCTGATAATGTTTTTTGCCCATACTGCCGTAGCAATAGATATCAGCACACTGAAAACCGCATTTATGCCAGAAGCTTTTGTGGCAACCAACATAAAGTATCCGCAGAAGATTGGCGGCAACTTTTTCGTGTCGTCGGACGAAGGACTGCTGAAAGTGTTTTGCACCGACGGACGGATAAAGACCGAGAATCTGCTGCAAAACAGCGAGATACAGCGCAACCGCGGCGACAAATACAAGATAAGGCACATAAAGGGCAGCAAATATGCCATTGCCACATACGGCAACGGAGCATTTATATACGACATCAACAACGGGGTGGAGCAACATCTGTCGCAGACAGACGACAATCCGCTGATAGACACCAACCTGCTCAACGACATCATTATAGACCGCTGCGGAACAATATGGATAAGCCAGGAGGAGGTTGGAATAACAAAGGTTTACAACGACCAAAACGACTTTTTCAGGTATATCCTGCCCAGTCCCTACAGCCAGAACGAGTATGCCAATGCCATACGCCACATACTCACCGACGGCAGGGGCAAAGTGATGATGGTGTCGAAGAACAACGTGATATACAAATATGACACTGCCGTTGACTCCTTTGCCTACGAATGTACCACGGAATATCCGTTCTACTCAATGACCCGCGACAGGCACGGCAATCTGTGGACCGGCACACGCGGCAACGGGCTCTACATAGGCGCAAGCCAATATATGAACAAATCGGCGCTGTGCAATCTTGCCATCAACGACATATTCGACATCATAGAGGACAAATACGGCAGAATGTGGATGGCATCGCTGCAGTCGGGAACAGAGGGCGGACTGTTAGTGGCGGAATATGAGCGCGCCGGCGGCAGGCTGAAAGTGACACGCCACACGCTGACATCCATGGACGTACACGACCTGGACATGGATGCCAATGGCAGGCTGTGGGGAGCAAGCAACGACGGACTCTTTTGCGTGGACACCAACAAAAAACAGATAAAAGCCAGCGACATACGTACATTCAACACCACCAACGGCATGTTTCCGTTCAGGCAGCTGATAACGGTGAAATGTGCCGGCGACGGCTCTATATGGGCAGGAGGGACCGGACTGGGCGTGGTGAAATGTATATACAACGAAAGCAGCAATACACTGAGCTATCAGCAGATAACCGTTGACAACGGACTGGGCAGCAACAATGTGAACTCACTGGAGGAAGACGCCTCAGGATATATCTGGGCAGCCACCGAGGGAGGTCTGGCACGCATTGACTCAAAAAGCGGACGGCTGTACAACTATCGACCGAGAAACAACATAAAAAGCAACTACTACCATGAGAACAGCTCATTAAAACTGCCCGACGGCAGACTGCTGTTCGGCTGCAACTACGGAGTGGCAGTCATTGACCCCACACAGGTGGAACAGACATTGTGCCCCGACAACTATGAACTGCAGATAACCGACCTGAAAATAAACGATATATCTATCTTCCACAAAGAGAATGGAAGCATGGCGCCATACAGCGCAAAGAGAATAGAGCTGAGCCACAACGAGAACACCATAACAATACAGTTCTCGCACTTTGACTACCAAAATTCTGAAGCCACAGCATACCAGTACTATCTGGAGGGAGTGGACAGGACATGGCACAACATCACCAACGAGAACAAGGTGCAATATTCCATCCTGCCGCCGGGCACATACACGTTCCATGTCAGGACAATAGGCAGCAACAACGAATGGACTCCGGAAAAGACTCTCACAATACACATTGCCGAACCATGGTACAACACATGGTGGGCATGGATGGTGTATATAGCCATCATAGCGTCTGTGGCATACTATCTTTACAGAAACTGGAAAGAGAAGTTCAACATGAACCAGAAAATGAAGATGGAGCAGCAGCTGATAGACTTCAGGGTGAACTTCTTCACGCAGGTGACCCATGAGTTCCGCACACCGTTGGCAATAATCCACGGTGCTGCAAACAAGCTTGCCGATGCCAACATCCCCGAATCGAGGTCAACCATACAGACAATGCAGCGAGGCATCAGCCGTCTGCTCCGGCTGGTAAACCAGCTGATAGAGTTCAGGCGGATAAGCACCGACAACATACAGCTGCAGGTGGAGCATGGCGACATTATAGAATATGTGCGCAACATCTATCAGGATTTCTGGCACAGCGCCCGACAAAAGGACATACTGACATCCTTTGTGCCATTTGCCAAGCAGCACAACATGGTGTTCGACAAGCGAATAGTGGAGACAGTGGTGTACAACCTCCTGTCGAATGCAGTGAAATACACTCCCAACGGCGGCAGCTATGAGCTTAGGATACAAAAGGTGAACGACAGCATTGCCATAAGCGTTGACGACAGCGGAAACGGCATTGACAATGTACAGCAGGACAGCATGTTTGAGATGTTCATGCACGGCCGTGTGTCGCAGGGCGGCATGGGCATCGGACTGTATGCGGCACACAAGATGGCAAAGATACACAAGGGTGAGCTAACCTACGCACAGTCGCAGACGTTGGGCGGGGCTTCGTTTACCTTCACCATACCGCAAAGCGACAGCGCATACTCTCCCGAAGACTATTATAGTGTTCAGAATTCTGCGCTCAATGTTCAACGCCCAACTCCCAACCCATCACTCAACACTGAACACTCAGCACTGAACACCGCAGACGGAGAACCGGTAAAGGAGATGCTGCCAAACGCCCTCAACGACCATCTCGTGGCAATAATAGAGGATGACCCCGACATGCAAGACATGATAAAACGCGAACTGGGAGAATACTTCAAGGTGGTGGCATACAGCAACGGCAAGCAGGGCTACGAGGGAGTGATGCAGGAGAAGCCGGCTCTCGTGGTGTGCGACCTGATGCTGCCCGACATGAACGGTTTCGACATTGCCAAGAAACTGGGAAACAATGCCGCTACAAAGAACATACCGTTTATCATGCTCACTGCTCTCGACGACGAGCAGACACAGATAAAGGCCTATCAGGCAGGAGTTGACGACTATATGACAAAGCCCTGCAACTTCAAGGTGCTGATAGCGCGAATGATACAGCTGATAAACTGGGCTGAACACAGCGGCAGCGCATCGGACAACAACAGCGAAGACAAACTGCCTCAAAAGATGGTGATGGGCAATCTGGTGGACAAGAACTTCCTGGAGTCGTTCCAGCAGCTTGTTGCCAGTCACCTCGGCGATTCGGACTTTACCATCGACACCCTTGCCACAATGATGCACATGGGACGCACCAAGCTCTACGGAAAGGTGAAGGAACTGACTGGCGTGACGCCAAATAAATATATAATGAACGAGCGCATGAAAAAGGCTGCCGAACTGCTCGCTACAGGCGAGTATACGGTGGCAATAGTGAGCTACAAAGTAGGACTTGAAGACGCCTCGTACTTCAACAAGTGCTTCAAGTCCTACTTTGGAATATCACCGAGCAAGTATGGGAAATGAAGAGTGAAGAAACTCCGCCTCAATGATTTTCAGTCCGTAGTTGCCTTTTGCCTTCTTCTCGTCGTTGCGGCTGTCAAGCTCCTTCATGTTGCCGAAGGCATCTTTTGTGGTGCTCGACCCAACCATCCTGATGGTGTAGTGCCGTGCTTTGGGAGCGTTTTTCAGCGGAATATGTATGAACGACAAGGCTTTGGGAGTCCATCCCTCCCATACTTTCACGCTGTCGGCATAAATGGCGATGGGATAGGTGGTCATGCGGAAACTCTTCATCTTCAGACAGATGTCATCGATAACAGTTTCCTCTGCCAGGGTGTATGTCACCCACGCCGAATCAAGGTCGTTATGGCTTTCCCATGAAGTGTTCTCAATACCGTCGTAGCTCAGGCGCACATCGTTGCCACTGCCTGCCTCGGCACTTTCTATTGCCACCTCCCTGCGCCACTGGCGGAAAGAAGGGGCGGCAGGAGTCTCTCCACGGTCGAGACGGCTCACAAGACCGTCGGAAGGCATCATCCGGCTCAGTCCTCCCTCCACGTCCACAGCCACAGTGTTGAACGTCATCTGTGCGTCGGGCAGTCCCTCAGCCTTTGCCGTAAGCGTTATCTTTCCTGCTTTTGTTGTGGAGCGCAGCATCACGCGGTTCACTCCGCTCTCCACAGGCAGAGTGTCGCACAGCACATGATTGTCCTTACCCTTAGCCACACCGCCGCGCCACTCGGCAGGACCGGAAAGCGAGAACTTCACAAGACGGTTGTCCAGCGGGCAGCGGCGTCCCAATTCGTCAACCACTTCCACCTGCACAAGTGCCACATCGGCGCCATCGGCGCGCCATCCCGCGGGATTCTCCATCTTCGTGAGCTTCAGGCGGTGAGGCTCTCCGGCAGTCTCTATACTGTAGCAGCTTTCCTCCTTGCCGTCGGCAGTCATAGCAATGGCAGTGATTTTATCCGCCTCACACTTCACATTATTAAATATGTGCAGGAAACGGTACTTGTGCTCAGTGGGTGCAATGCGTCTGCCGCCCTGCTCAAGCACCACACTGTCGCTTGTGCTCACCACATAAACCACGGGCACGGTGAATCCGCGGTCGTAGTTCCAGTGCCCGCAGATGTAGGTGCGCGGTTTCAGGTCGTCCACCCATCCGTCCCACATCACCTGATGTGCGAAGAAAGCATCCTTCGGCACACGCATGGGGTCCACCACTCCGCTCACGCGGTAGTTGTCGGCAGAGCGTCCGTGGGTCTGGGTGTCGCTGAATATAATCTTCACTCCTCCCGAGTTGACCTTCGTGCCACTGCCCGGACGCTCAAGATAATATTCGTACCAGCGTGCCACCAGCTCACGCACAAACTCGTCGCTGTTGTGATTGTAGCTGTCGGCAGGGGCATTACGGTAGAGCGGTCCGTCACCCTCCTTGTGATAAGGGTAGCTCCATGAGTTCCAGTACCAGCGCAGCCCCTCGTCGCGGCAATACTCCATCATCCACATCGGCTTTGTGTCGCTCTTGTTCACATACAGCATCTCACCGCCATATTCCGCCTCTGCCACGTCGAGCATCTCACGGCTGCCGATGGCACGTCCGCCGTTGGGGTCATACATGTCGCGTATTGCCTTCATGCTAAGCATGTGTTCACGGGATATGCGCCTGTTGCCACATTCATAGAATATCACCGAGGGGTTATTCCTGTTATATATTATGGCATCGCGCATAAGCATCTCACGGTGTTCCCAGCGCCTGCCCTCCACATCGGCCTCAGCATCGCCGGCAGGCATTGCCTGTATCAGTCCCACGCGGTCGCACGACTCCACATCCTGCTTCCACGGAGCCACGTGCATCCAGCGCACCACGTTGCCGCCGCTTTTCACCATAAGATCGTTGCTGTAGTCGCTCAGCCACGGCGGAACACTCATGCCCACTCCAGGCCACTCGTTGCTTGTGCGCTGCGCATAGCCGTGAACCATCATCACACGGTCGTTGAGATAGAACATGCCGTTGCGGAACTCCGTCTTGCGGAATCCCGTGCGGGTACTTACCACATCATCGCCCACAGTGGTCCTCACGTCATACAGATAACCGTAGCCCCAGCTCCAGAAATGCAGGTTGTATGCCCGCGACTCGGCTTTCAGGACAACGGTGGAATGGGGCAAAATTGTAACCTCGTCGCTGCTCATGCTGCATACCAGTCCCTTTCCGTTGGTATCGTTTACATCCACTCTCAGCCGTCTCCTCACAGGACTGTCGGTATCGTTGCGCACCTCGCTCTCCACGCACACCGTTGCCTGATGCCCCGCGATGTCAAAATCCTTGGCATAGACATACACGCCTGTGGTCTTCAGATTGCTGTAAAGTGGAAGTGTCTGATACACATTACCGGTGATGTGCAGCCAAACGTTTTTGGGCAGTCCTCCATAGTTGGCGTTGAAATTATTGTTGTTCCACTGATAATGGCTGCCCGTGGAAGGCTCCTTATAGTTCCAGTCGTTGTCGGTCTCCACCTTAATTGTGTTCTTACCTTTTACGATATAAGGTGTAAGGTCGAAGCCGAAAGCCATCACACCGTTGTCGTGATACCCCACCTCATGACCGTTGAGAATCACACGGGCACTCTGGCGCGCCCCCTCGAACTCAATAAACACCCGCTTGCCCTCACTGCCCTTGGGCAAAGTAAATTCCTTGGTGTAGCACACCACCGTGTCGCTCATTTCCTTTATCCCCACCTTGAATGCCTCGTTCTCGTTCCAGGCATGAGGCAGAGTGACGGTTTTCTTGCAGCTGCCAATCCTCCAGCGGCTGTTAAAATTGTAGGTGTCGCGGGCATGGCTGCCTACAACTGCCGCCGCAATCATAAAAAGAATTGTGATTTGTTTTAGTCTCATAATCCTAAGTTTAATAATTTGTAGTTTTACGCTGCAAAGTTACGCAATATTTATCACATATATGCAAAAAAATAATTCAAAAACAGGTAAAATCGTACATTAAGATAATGTTTTAGATACAATAATACACATTATTAAATATTAATCGCTATCTTTGCACATGAAAACCAAAAACAAATTATTTCTTAAAAACAAATTACGTATGACAATGAGACGATTTTTTCTTGCCGTCATGACTTTTACGATGTCGGTTTCGGGCTACGCCCAAGGCACAGAGGCAAAAAGTGTGATGCAGGTGATGCAGAAAGTAAACAACCGCTTTATGGAGAACTACTCCGACCCCACCAAGGCAACATTCGTTAAAAGAGAGCGCCCGAGCAGCCTTTGGACCCGCGCCGTGTACTACGAGGGACTGATGGCACTGTATGAGCTTGACCGCGACCAGAGATACATCGACTATACCGACCGTTGGGGCAATTTCCACCAGTGGACGCCAAGACACGGCGTGACCACCTGCGATGCCGACGACCAGTGCTGCGGTCAGATTTACCTGGAGCGCTATACTCAGAGCGGCGGCGACGAGAAGATTGTCAAGGTGAGGGAGAATCTTGACTTGCAGATGAAGACCAAGATAGGATGGTGGACATGGATTGACGCCATACAGATGGCAATGCCCGTATATGCCCAGATGGCAAAGATTACCGGTGAGCGCAAGTATATGAATCACGCAATGAAAATGTACACATGGAGCCGCGACACGCTTGCCGGCGGACTGTTCAACAAGAAAGAGGGACTGTGGTGGAGAGACAAGGACTATGTGCCGCCCTACAAGGAGAGCGACGGCGCCAACTGCTACTGGAGCCGCGGCAACGGTTGGGTGTATGCCACATACGTGAGGGTGCTCAACCAGCTTGACAAGAAGGACAAGTACTACAAGCCGCTGAAGAACGACTTCCTCATGATGACCAAGGCTCTCGTGAAGTGCCAGCGCGAGGACGGCTTCTGGAACGTGAGCCTCACATCGAAGACCACCTATCCAGGCATTGAGCTTACAGGCACAGCCCTGTTCCTCTACGGCATGAGCTGGGGAATAAACCAGGGCTATCTGAGCGAGAAGACCTACAAGCCTATCTGCGATAAGATTTGGGCAGCTATGGTCAAGGAGTGCGTTCACGACAACGGATTCCTGGGCTGGGTGCAGGGCACTGGCAAGGACCCGTCGGCAGGACAGCCGCTGTCATACGACAAGATGCCCGACTTTGAGGACTACGGCACAGGCTGCTTCCTGCTTGGAGGTGCAGAGTATTACAAGATGTTGAAAAAATAACGCAAATCCAAATTATTTTCTGCTTTAAGGCTTTCACGCCTTAAAGCGGATACTCTTACTCGAATATAACCCATCACATCAAAAAGGTTCATCTTAAAAAATAAAACAATGAAGCAAGAAATTCTACCTAAACTCAAAGTACTACTCTTTGTGATTTTTGCAGTTTTATGCACAAATATTGTCACTGCATGCGGAAGCGACGATGAAGAAGAGCAACAAGAGGAGATAGTCACCGGTCCAGACAAGGATGGCTGGTACACATACAAAGACAAGTACAGTATATATGATGGGGAAGTTGTGTTCACTGATGACGCTCAAGTCGTTATAGATACTGAAAGTCCGGTTAATTATTATAGATTATATTGTATAAATATAACAAAACAAGATTGCGACACTGGAGACAAAGTCAAAATAAAAATCCTTAGATATAAATACCCTGATTTTTGGACAACTAATCTTCCAGTAATACATATCTCAGAAGTTGAACTTTTAAACGTTAAGAAACAATGAAACAAGCAGTATTGATTAGAAAAATCAGAAAATATGTCACTGCGATAACCATAGTTATATCGGTGATGGCAATGGAGGGTTGCGAAAGTGAAGATGAGGAATATGTTGGTTGGCTTCCAAATCAAGAAGGATGGTGTGAGGGACCTAAAAATGGATGGTTTACCTACACAGCATCTGAAAATTATTTTAGTGGACAAGTTTATATATCTGTTAGCGATTCTGTTATATTCACATTGAAAGAGCAGCCTGAATTTTGCAACTTTGACATTGGTGGTCCAAATCACTCACTACTTACAATGTATATTAAAGACAAGCAATTAGCCCAAAAATACACTTCAAATGACATAATACACTTTAAAATGAAGAAATTCAGATTTATTAAAAGCGTACTATATAATCCAGGATATGAAATCAAGCTTGCATTTGAAGCGGTAGTAGATGTCTTAGAGTAATAAATAAAAGTCAAAAACAATAAAATACATGAAAAGATTTTTTCTTATCTTTCTTTTATTTATATGCTGCATATTATCTTACGCACATAAAAATTATAAGAATTCAATTAACGATGATATATATAATAAGGTGTCCCCAAGCAGCACAAAAGTCAGTATTAATACAGAAACAGCATTGAAAATTTGCGAAATTGACACTACAATAGTTGTTGCTGTAATTGATGACGGCGTTGATTTTAACCATGAGGATTTAGTAGGATGCATATTGGACGGCTATACTGTTGGACATGCTTATGGCAAGGGGTCTCCATTAAATCCTGACTATTCATGTTGTAAAGGACATGGTACAGCTTGCGCCGGCATTATTGCAGCATTGAACAATTCGATTGGTATAACAGGAATTGCAAGTGGTGTAAAAATTCTACCAATCAATGTACAACCCTATGCTGTAACAGGAGATTCTTTGTTGGGACACGGCACAGGACATCAAATTGCAGAGGCTATAAAATGGGCATCTTCTCGGGCTGACATATTGTGTTGTTCTTGGGGATGGAGCAACAAATCTGCAGAAATATCAAACGCAATAAAATATGCTCTGAAAAATGGGCGCAACGGTAAAGGTAACATTGTTATTGCCGCATCTGGAGATTATAGTAATGTCTTTAGTGACATTTCTTTCCCTGGCAATATGGACGGGGTAATAACAGTGGCGAATGTTGATGATTATGGTGTTATTGTTGCATCATGTCAACATGGAAAATCAATGGATTTAGTTGCACCTGCAGATAATATTTTAACGACAGATAGAATGGGTAATTTGGGGTATACATCTGATAATTATTGTCATGTAAGCGGTTCCACAATAGCATGTTCGCAGGTTGCAGGTGTCGCAGCTTTAATATTGTCAACTAACCCATCTTTGCCTTCATCTTTAGTAACTGCCATACTACAACAAACTGCACAAGATTTAGGAGCAACAGGGTGGGATGAAATATATGGATATGGACTTGTGGACGCAAAACAGGCAGTAACAAAAGCTTTATATTACAAATTCCATATAATAGGTCCAAGTATCGTTTCAACCAAAGCAACCTACACTGTTAACGGCCTGACAAATGATACATACGTGACATGGAGCCAAATCGGCAACAGCTATACGGAGGCTGATTACAGACCAAGTCTGACAGCCAACCAGCCGCAGGTCAATGCCGTGACAGTTAACAACTACAATAAAAAGCCGTTCTCTGTTATTCTGCAAGCCACAATACACTCCTACAGCAACCTGTTCAAACCATATACAATACAAATGCCCATAACTGGTGACGGACCGTTAAACGGAATTTATCAGGAAGTAAAACTTGACGGCACAAAAGACTTCAAAACACCGCTGGCGGTTGTAGAACCAGGATACGAGGATGAAGAATGCGAGAACTACGCCTCACCAGCTTCGGATGTGTTTGTATGGTCCAATAACTTTGTTGGCAGAAATGTATCATACACTTCACCACAAGGAAGTGGATACTGTTATGTGAGCAACGGTATGATAAGATTTGAGATGCCTAACCTAAACAAAGGACAAATAATGACTTTCACCGTATCGGGTGGAGGTCTGTCAAGTTCCTATCAGTTCAGGTTTGCCTCATCAGGCAGTAGCCTGTATGGTGCTCTGTCGATAAACCCACACGGTGACAATAGATATATAATTAGTATCAATGATGTCGAAAGCACTTCTCTGAAAAAAACAGGAAAGACAATAATGGCAACAGAGAACCCCAATGAATGGACACTGGAAATATATGATGTCATTGGGGGTAACAAAGTGATACAAACAAATGTAACAGGCAACAGTTTCATATTCGACACCTCAACATTACGTAGCGGCATGTATGCCGTAAGAGCAAGATATAACGGACAGACATACAGTGGAAAGTTGACTGTAAAATAATTAGGTATCAACTAAATATTAAAATTAGGGAACAAATAATATTAGAAGAGAAATTAAAAATTCAATATAACGAAGCAATAACAAAACAAGCAATGAAAAAAAGACTGTTATACCTATCGGCTGTAGCTGCCTTTATGTCGTGTCACCTAACAGGCACGGCACAGACGCAGCAATGGCCCGAACAGACTCCCACCACCAAGGCAGGCAGCCGATGGTGGTGGCTTGGCTCCGCTGTGGACAAGGAGAATCTACGAGCCAACCTCAGGGAATATGCCAAAACGGGCATAGGTTCGCTTGAGATTACACCCATATATGGCGTGAAGGGCAACGAGAGCCGCGAGCTTCAGTTTCTGTCGCAGCCATGGATGGAGGCGTTGAAATTCACAGAAGAGGAAGGAAAGCGTAACGGCATACTCATAGACATGAATGCCGGAACGGGCTGGCCATTCGGAGGTCCCAACGTGCCGTTGGATGAGGCTGCATGCAAGGCGGTGATTGTAGATACGGTGCTGACGGGCGTAAAATTCAGCAACGTAGACATCACTGCGCCGGAAAAGGAGCGTAAATACTCCACGCTGCAGAAGGTGATAGCGTTTAAGCAGTGTTCAGAGAGTAGTGCTCAGTGTTCAGCTGGTAAAGAAAAGAGAGAAGCCATCGACATCACGGAATACGGGAAGGACGGGAAACTTAATTGGACACCCCAATTAAACACTAAACACTCAACACTGAACACTAAAAAATCACTGAACACTGAAAGCTCCCGCTGGCGAATCATCGCCCTTTACATCGGCAGGACCCGGCAGAAGGTGAAGCGTGCCGCCCCCGGCGGAGAGGGACTGGTGATTGACCATTTCGACCGCACTGCCGTTAGGCATTATCTTGCGAACCTTGAAAAGGCTTTCGCAGCAACGAACACCCCATATCCTCACACTTTCTTCAACGATTCGTATGAGGTGTACGGAGCCGACTGGACCCCTACCCTGCTCGATGAGTTTAAGAAGCGTCGCGGCTATGCTCTTGAGAGCAAGTTGGACAAGCTGATTGACAATGACCCGCAGACGCTCAGCGACTACCGCGAGACTCTCGGCGACATGCTGCTTGAGAACTTCACAGAGCAATGGACGGCATGGGCGCACAGCCACGGAGCCAAGACACGCAACCAGGCACACGGCTCACCGGCAAACCTCATCAATGTTTACGCCGCCGTGGACATTCCTGAGATTGAGGGCTTCGGACTTTCTGAGTTCGGCATCCGCGGACTGCGCAGGGACAGCGGCTACACACGAAAGAACGACAGCGACGTGTCGATGCTGAAATACGCTTCCTCGGCAGCGCACATCACCGGCAAGCAGCTCACTTCGAGCGAGACATTCACATGGCTCACCGAGCACTTCCGCACATCGCTCTCGCAGATGAAGCCCGACATCGACCTGATGTTCACCTGCGGAGTGAACCATATGTTCTTCCACGGCACCACCTATTCGCCGCAGAACGACCCGTGGCCAGGCTGGAAGTTCTACGCCTCGGTGGACATGTCGCCCACAAACAGCATCTGGCGCGATGCTCCCGAGCTGATGGCGTACATAGACCGCTGCCAGCGTTTCCTGCAGATGGGAACGCCCGACAACGATTTCCTTATGTATCTGCCCGTGAGGGATATGTGGAAACAGAACTTCGACGGCAAGCGTCTATTGCAGTTCGACATTCACAGCATGGCGAAGAAATCGCCAGAGTTCATAAAGGATGTGCTCGCCGTAGACCGCATGGGATACGACGTGGACTATATCAGCGACCGCTACCTGCTCGGCACCACCTGCATTGGCGGCGTGCTGCGCACTGCCGCCGGCACCTGCTACCGCGGACTGATTCTGCCCACAGGCTGCACCCTGCCCGAGAATGTAAGGCTGCATCTCGACTCACTAAAGGCACAGGGCGCACACATTATATATAATATAGACGCCGCAACGCTGCAAAGCGCAGCACAGCCGGAGCAGATGCGGCTTGAAGGACTGCGCGCCATACGCCGCAACAACGACAACGGGCATCATTACTTCATAGTAAACCTCACGCCAAACGACATCAGCAAACGTGTAAAGCTGAGCGTAAAGTGCAGCACGGCAACATGGTATAACCCTATGAACGGTGACATAACTCCTGCCGACATCAACGCCGACGGAGTGTTGATAAACCTGCGCTCGGGTGAGTCGAGAATACTTGTGACAGACGGCACTGCCACAAGCAGCGCACCAACAGCACCAAACAAAAAGGAAGCTGCAACATCATCCTACGAGACAATCGTAATCAATACACCATGGACACTTTCATTCATGGAATCGGCTCCTAAGGTTGAGAAAACATTCACACTGCCAACGGCACAGACATGGGAAGGACTTGACGATGACTCAGCAAAGGTGACAATGGGCACGGGAGTGTACACCACCACAATAAAGCTCAGCAAGAAGCAGGCTGCGCGCAAGTGGGAGATTGACCTCGGCGACGTGCGCGAGAGTGCGCGTGTGTACATCAACGGCAAGTACATCGGCTGCGCATGGGCGGTGCCTTTCGTGCTTGATTGCAAAGATGCACTGAAGAAAGGAAAGAACGAGATTCGCATAGAGGTGACCAACCTGCCAGCCAACCGCATTGCGTGGATGGACCGCCAAGGCGTGGAATGGCGCAAGTTTAAGGAGATAAACGTGGTGGATATCAACTATAAAAAGACCAGCTACAGCAACTGGGCTCCGGTGCCTTCGGGACTGAACTCGGAAATAAAACTAATTGAAAAAACAAATTAAAGAAAATACTATGACAATGAATATTATTAAGCGTAAGGGAACATATTTCCTTTTATTATTTGCGCTCTTAACCCAGACTACAGATTTGAATGCCAAGAAAGAAAAGAAGGAACTTTGGCCTGACGGCACAGTGATGGACAAATGGTTCATGGACCGCACGAAGGTGGACGTGAGCACTCTCGGCAAGCAGTATGTCGTCACCGACTACGGAGTGGTTAGCGACAGCACAGTGATGCAGACCGCACGGATTCAGGCGGTTATCGACCGCGCTGCCGCTGACGGCGGCGGAGTGGTGGTGATACCTCGCGGAACATTCCTCACGGGAGCACTGTTCTTCAAACAGGGCACCCATCTGCACGTTGCCGAGGGCGGCACCATCAAGGGCAGCGAGCGCATAGCCGACTTTCCCATAGCCATGACCCGCATTGAGGGGCAGACCTGCAAGTATTTCACCGCGCTCATCAACGCCGACGGGCTGGACGGCTTCACCATCAGCGGCAAGGGCACCATCAACGGCAACGGTCACCACTATTGGGACGAGTTCTGGATTCGCCGCCAGTGGAACCGCGAGTGCACCAACAAGGACGCGCAGCGCCCGAGGCTGACCTACCTGAGCAACTGCAAGAACGTGACGGTGCAGGACGTGCGCCTCATCAACAGCCCGTTCTGGACCAACCACATCTACCGCTGCGACCACGTGCGCTATCTCGACTGCTACATCTACGCCCCCACATCGGGTCTGAAGGCTCCGAGCAGCGACGCCATCGACATCGACGTATGCAACGACATTCTCATAAGCGGCTGCTACATGAACGTCAACGATGATGCCGTGGTGCTGAAGGGCGGCAAGGGAACGTTTGCCGACCAGGACCCCACCAACGGCGCGTGCGAGCGCGTGCTCATAGACGGCTGCAACTACGGAACCGTTCACGGCTGTCTGACCCTCGGCAGCGAGAGCGTACACGACCGCAACATCATAATGCGCAACTGCACCGCCAAGAGCGCCAACCGCGTTATCTGGTTTAAGATGCGCCCCGACACTCCGCAGCACTACGAATACGTGAGCGTGGAGAACTTCACGGGCAAGACGGGCAGCTTCCTCGTTATCCGTCCGTGGACTCAGTTCTTCAAGCTCGACAACCGTCCCGACATGCCGCTGAGCCGCTGCCACAACGTGGTGCTGAAAGACATCAGGATGGACTGCCGCAATTTTTTTGACGTTGGAACGTCGGACAAGTACGACATTTCCGATTTTCACTTCGAGAATATAGAGGTGAACGACGAGAAAAAGGCATTCTCGGACACGGTGATAAAAAACACCACCACGAAGAACGTCAGCATAAAATGACAAAAAAATTCAAAGTCCGGCTGCGCGCAGTTCACGCAGCCGGACTTTTGTTTTGCCCTGCACTTTCCGGCGCGCTTGGATGCACTGACGCAAAATCCTGAATCCGAGAGTTTTAAGCCCCATATTCCGTACCTGAAAATTTTTAGGTGCATAATCCAAAAAAATTATCCGCATAATTCAAA
>JAUNSB010000014.1:0-8320 GCA_030539375.1 Prevotella sp. | reverse complement strand
CGTGATAATTTTTTCAAATCATCGTGATAATTTTTTTTATGCTCCCGACCTGACGAAAAAAATACGGGGAAAGACTTAAAAAATGTCCAATTTTATTTTGTCCTACGCCCGTTTATTTGTACCTTTGCACCACGTATAAGCAGCATTTCGGCATAAGCCCGGTCGTGTAACGTGGAAAAGGAAAAAGTATTTGAACAGTTTTACAAGGAAAACTATCAGAGTTTCTTTTATTTCGCACTTCGTTATGTCAATAACGACGAGGTGTGCCGCGACATCGTGGCTGCCGCCTTCGAGCACGTGTGGACGCAGTGCAGCACGGACGACTTGCAGCGCTGGCGCGGCTTTTCGCTGTCGTATATCCGCAACAAATGCATTGACCATGTGCGCCACGATGCCATCCACAACCGTTTTGTGGCAGAGCGCATGAGGATGGACGAGCGGATGGCGGAGACCGACCTCGTGGAACGCGAGCAGCGGGTGGAAATGCTGCAGGCGCTGATACGGCAGCTTCCGCCGCGCACACGGCTCGTGCTGCAGGAGTGCTTCATCAACGGGAGAAAATACAAAGAGGTGGCAGAGGAGCTTGAAATCTCGGACAATGCAGTGAAAAAACATGTGATGAAAGCGCTGAAATATCTGCGTGAGAATGTTAAAAACCTGAAATAGGTTATCCAAACCGCCGGCTGAAACGACTAATAAATGAATACAATAGAAATAAACTGACAATAATAGACCAAATACATGACTGAGGAAAACAGCAAATGGAAACAGAGCTACGACGATGCGCTTGACTTTGTGGAGGAAAACGACGCGCTGTCGGCAGAGGACATCAGCCGGATGATGGCCGACGGGGAGACACGCGCCCTTGCCGGAGAGCTGTTGGACTGCCGGCAAGCCATGCAAAGGGAACAGTCACACCGCGCGCCAGACGCCGGTGACGAATGGAAAAAGTTTGCGGCGAGGCATCTGTCACGCGGCACCGCGCAGCTGCCCCCAAGGCAGCGCAGCCACAAGCCGATGATTATCGGCGCAATCACAGGCATAGCCGCCACGCTGCTGTGCGTGCTGGCATTCTCGTGGATGAGGCAGATTGAAAACAGCCGCCTGCCCGAGGGCTATCTGGTGTATGAGGCAAAAGATGCGCCCCAGTCTATCACGCTGATGGACGGCGACGACGAGGTGACCGACTTTGAATATCTTGAACAGGACAAAAATGCCAAAGACCCGCAAAGCGGCACCGCTACGCGCCACACGCTCGACTACACTCAACACTCCACACTCCACGCTCCACACTCCATACAGCTGCTCACCGTCCCCACGGGCAAGGACATCGAGGTGATACTTGCCGACGGCACAAAAGTGTTTCTCAATGCCGACAGCCGGCTGGAATATCCGTCGAAGTTTGAAGGCACGCAGCGCACTGTAAGACTCCACGGCGAAGCCTACTTCGACGTGACAAAGGACAGCAGCCGCCCCTTCGTGGTGGAGACTGAACGCACGCAGACCACCGTACACGGAACCAAGTTCAACATCACCAGCTACGACAGTCAGCCGACGAAGATAACTCTCATAGAGGGTAAAGTGGCAGTTAAAGACCTCAGGAGCGGCCGCGTGGAGCAGCTCGTGCCCGGCGACAACGTGAGCGTGGCTGAAGGCGGCGAGATGACAAAGACTGCAGTCGACATAGACGGATATGTGTACTGGCAGGAGGGATTCTTCTATTTCGACGACCAGCCCCTGTCGGAAATCATGCAGAGCCTCGGCAGGTGGTACAACGTGAGCGTGGTGTTTGCCAACCGCAAGGCAATGGACTACCGTTTCCACTTCCTCTGCGACCGCAACGGCGACATCGACCACGCCATCACCCTGCTCAACCGCATGAAAAAGCTCAGCGTCACCCGCCAGGGCAACACCGTGGTGGTGAAATAGCGGGCTGAAAAGTTGGATTTCTGACAGAAAAACGGATAAAATTTAGTCTTTTTTCAATAAAATAAAGATTTTAAGTACCCATTTGCAATCTTCAAACGAATATTTTGTGTTGGTGTGAAAGAAAAACACCGGCTATGTTTTGCAAAACATTATAAAATATAAGATATGAGAAGATTGTTAATCGTGTTAGGATTTCTCTTGGGGATAGCCCTCACCGGCGAGCCGCTCACCGCGGCGGCGCAGACCGGAGGCAAGACCATCAGGATGGAAATCAAGAGTGAGAAGCTCACCACATCGCTCAAACGTCTGGAAAGAGTATCAGGCTACAAGATACTTTTCTCCTACGACGACCTGAGCAGGTTCACCGTCAGCGGCAAGACTGTCAACACAAAGAGCATCCGTCAGGCGCTCGACATCCTGCTTGCCGGCACTCCGCTGAAGTATGAGGTTGACGGGCAGTTTGTAAACGTCTACCTCAGCGAGGGAGCAGTGAGGACAGCACAGCAGAAAGCCGACGGGCAAAGTCAGCAAAATGCAATAAGGGGACATGTACGCGACATCCACGGTGAGCCCGTAGTGGGAGCGGTGGTGCGCGACCATGCCAACAAGGTCCACGCCGTGACCGACATGGACGGAAACTTCACCTTAACAGCAAAATCCGACAAAGCACAGCTCACCATTTCCTACCTCGGCATGAAGACCGCCACTGTGACATGCCGCAAGGGAAGTTTTGCACACGTAACAATGGAAGACGAGGCAACACGCATAGATGACGTGGTGGTGACAGGTTATCAGGTTCTTGACAAGCGCTCGCTCACAAGTGCCGTGACATCCGTAAAGATGGACGAGCTTCAGCGTGCCGACGTGAGCTCACTCGACCAGATGCTTGAAGGCAGAATAGCCGACCTCATGGTAACCAACGTCTCCGGTGAGATAGGCGTAGCACCAAAAATCCGTATCCGTGGAACGTCAACGCTCATCGGTAACCGTGAGCCTCTGTGGGTGGTCGACGGTATTGTGATGAACGACCCTGTGGAAATTGCTCCTGAGGAACTTAACGACCCCGACTACGTAAACCGCATAGGTAACGCCATTGCCGGTATCAACCCTCAGGACATTGAGCGTATCGACGTACTGAAAGACGCTGCTGCCACAGCTATCTACGGTACAAAGGCAGCCAACGGCGTAATCGTGGTGACAACAAAGCGTGGCTTTGAGGGAAAGCCACAGGTAAGCTACACCATGAACGTGAACATGAAACTGCGCCCCCGCTATACCGACCGCAGCGTCGACGTTATGACATCAAAAGAGCGCATACAGTTCTCACGAGAGCTGTATCACGACCACTATGAATACCCGTACCGCATGGCTGCTGTGGGGTATGAGGGACTGCTCACACAGATGTTTGCAGGAAATCTCACATACAACCAGTTTGTTGACGAGGTCGGCAAGGCCGAGGGTAGAAACACCGACTGGTTCGACCTGTTGCTGCGCGACTCATGGAGCACCAGCCACAATGCAAGCGTAAGCGGCGGAAGTGAGCGTTCACGCTACTATGCGTCAATAGGCTACAACAAGGACAGCGACGTGATAAAGGCAAACAATAACGAGCGCTACACCTTTGCATTGAACATTGACAACACCTTCAGCAAGTTGCTCACCGTATCATTCTCGTTCAACGGCTACCACTACAAGCGCAACGGTTATCAGGAAAGCCTCAGCCCGCTGCAGTACGCATATCAGGCAAACCGTGCCATCCCAGCCTACGATGACAACGGCGAATATTATTTCTATGAGAAAAAATCGAGCGACGGCTATGAATACAGTTTCAACATCCTGAATGAGATGGCAAACAGCAGCCGCAAGCAGGTGACAAACTCAATGACATTCAACACCAACCTGCGATTTACGTTCACCGACTGGCTGCATGCCAACGCCATTCTCTCGGTTACTCACCAGAATGCCGACCTGGAAGGCTGGTGGGGCGAGAAGACCCAGCACATTGCAATGCTTCGCAAGGGTAATTACGGCGAACCGATAGAGTACCCTGAAACCTCAACCTGCCCGCAAGGCGGCGAGCTGAGCAAGACCACTACCCGTGACCGGGCATACACACTGCGCTTCCAGCTCGACGCAAACAAATATTTCGGAGAGAACGACAAGCACAATATCGACGCATCATTAGGTTTGGAGATTAACTCCGACAAATACAAAAGCTACGGCAACGTGAGCCGTGGATATTTCAAGGACCGTGGCGAGAGCTTCGTCACCGACATCGACCCTACGATGTATCCCAGCTATGCCACATGGCTGTCGGGCAACCAGCCTACGATTATCGACAATCTCACAAACACTGTGTCAACATACCTCTCACTGACCTACGCCTATAACCGTATATGGCGAGTGAACCTCAACGGACGTCTTGACGGAAGCAACAAGTTCGGCGACCGCAGCAACGACAAGTTCCTGCCTATATGGTCGCTGTCGGGAAGCTACGACGTGGGGCACTGGATTAAGGCTCCGTGGATAGACTACATCACCGCAAAGGCATCATACGGTTTCCAAGGTAATATGCTTGACACCGAGAATCCGCTGATGGCTATCCGTAAAGGAAGCATGAGCTCATACTTTGGCGAGTACACCTCAACGATTGAGCAGCGCCCAAATCCTGACCTTAAATGGGAGAAGACAAACTCTGTAAACATAGGACTCGACATGAGTCTGTTCAGCCACCGTCTGGAGATGGAGGTGTCACTGTTCTACAAAAAGACCGTGGATGCCTTTATGAATAAGAAAGTGTCGAGTGTAAACGGTACCACAAACTATGTAATCAACGGCGGCGACGTGACCAACAAGGGATATTCGTTCGACATCACAGCCACTCCAATCCTCACAAAGGATTTCCGCTGGACACTGTCAACGTCAATCTCAAAGATTATCAACAGCATCGACTCACGTCCCGATGCACAGACCTACGACCTTGAGGACTTCCTCAGCGGCTCGGCACTGGTTGAAGGCAAGAGCGTGAATACGTTCTACAGCTACCATTTCTTAGGGCTTAGTCCTGTTGACGGCGGTCCGCTCATTGATGACTATTCCGACAGCCCAGACCTGTTCCGCGGTAAGAGTAAGTACGATGCGTTCACAACACTTCTCACTGCCAGCGGCAAGCGTGAGGCCGACATTCAGGGAAGCCTCACCAACACCTTCCGCTACAAGAACTGGCGTGCAAACGTGACCTTGGGATACAGCTTTGGAGCAAAGACCCGTCTTTTTGCCATGTATGGCAGTGCTGCATCCTGAGGTGCTTACGGTACAGATATTTATTCCGAGAAGAACTACAGCCGTGACTATATGAAGCGCTGGCAGAAGCCGGGCGACGAGCTTAACACCAATATCCCGGCAATCATCAGCAACAATAACCCTGCATATAACAAATATTACCGTCCGTGGTGGGACATGGAATTTGATGTGGTGAACATGGGTGACAACTACTGGGATATG
Source organism: Prevotella sp. (assembly GCA_030539375.1). Classification (GTDB taxonomy): domain Bacteria; phylum Bacteroidota; class Bacteroidia; order Bacteroidales; family Bacteroidaceae; genus Prevotella. The sequence goes on along the minus strand of JAUNSB010000014.1, from coordinate 2,887 downwards.
TACGACTACAGCGACATCCGCGTGGTGAGTGCCGATTATCTGAAGCTGCAGAGCGCAAGCATAACATACGAGTTCGACCAAAAGCTGCTCAGCAAAATAGGAATGCAGCGCATTGCGCTCACGGCATCGTGCTACAACCTGTTCACCATCTGCGACCCGGAGCTGAAGGGACAGACACCTACACAGGGCGGATTCTCCACGATTCAGTTGTCAGACCGACCAAGTTTCTCGCTTGGTGTAAACGTAATATTCTAATGTGTCCAATAACAGTTTAAATAAGATACGATGAAAATAAGAAGCAAAATCAAATATATGGCAATGGCAGCCATAATGCTGTTGCAGTCGTGCGGAGACTTTATGGAGGAGTATTCGCAGGACCTGAAGCGCGTGCAGAGCGTCGATGACCTGAGCGAGCTGCTTATGGGCGAGTGCATGCTGCCGCTCTCACTCTACGAGTCGGATTACAGCGTAAATATATCCAACGAGAACTTTATGCTGCTGCACTTCATGAGCGACGAGCTGCAGGAGACATTAATCATGGACGACGATGTGGACATGGCAAAAATAAGAGAGAAGTATTTCCCGTATTTCACATGGCAGGGCAACTGCTGCATCGACTATCAGGGAAAGAACAGCCTTGAGAACGATGAGGATGACTTCTGGAATCTTGCCTACAACCGCATCAACAACTGCAACATGGTTATTAAGGCATGCGACGACCTGGAGGTGAGTCATCCCGACGACCTTGCGCTCAAAGAAAGAATCAAAGGCGAATGCTTCTATCTGCGCGCCACCTATTATTATATGCTGGCAAACCTCTACGGCAAGCCCTATGCTCCGCATACAGCCCAGCAGACACCTTGCGTGCCGATAAAGACAAGCGCCAACATTGAGGACAAGGAATATGCACGCAACTCCGTGGCAGAAGTGTACGCACAGATAAAGGAAGACCTTGTCCAGGCTGAGGACATACTGAAAAATGCGCCTGCCCCCCCACAGACCATCTATCATGTTGGCATTGGTGCAGTGTATATTTTCCACAGCCGCATAGCATTGTATATGCAGGATTGGGCAGAGGCACAGCGATATGCAGAGCTGGCTCTCGCCGACAACTCAGCCTTGACCGACGTGAAAAACCTGACCGCCGACAGCTATCCTATGAGCCGTGACAACAAGGAGATTCTGTTCTCCAACGGCGCAAGCTGTTTTGGCAACGCAATATTTGCTGACCCTAAACGTGAGAATACCTGGAGATATTTTGGACCTACATACAGTGTGTCCGACAACCTGGTAGAACTGTTTGATGACAACGACGCACGCCGTGGCAGCTATATCACAAAAGAGGATGACGTGAATTACGGGAACTGGACCTACCATAAGATTGACAACAGCATGGAAAGTTTCGGCAGCTACAAAACTGTGAGCGACGTGTTCTGCATCCGCACAGCAGAGGCTTACCTCAACCTTGCTGAGGCACTCGCCCAGCAGGGAAAGCCGACAGAGGCATGCCGTCAACTTGACATCCTCAGGGCAAACAGAATATGGGATGCTGAGAAGGTTAGTCTTACGGACAGCGAGCTGATTACCTTCATCCGTGAGGAACGTGAGCGTGAACTGTGCTTCGAGGGGCACCGCTGGTTCGACCTGCGCCGCTATCAGGTGGACGCTAAATATCCTTTTTCCAAGGAAATAGTACACACCATGACGCCGTACAAACTTATGGACAGATCCAGAGTACCATCTGAAATAAGGTATTACCGTTTAGAGCCGAACGATGAGGCGTACACGCTCGACATACCTAAGACAGTGAAAGACTTCCAGCCTTCCATCGGCAGCAACCCAAGACCAGAGCGCAAGCCGTTTGACGTGGTAATCCCCGACTTCGGAGACGATGATAGCGGTGACGACTGGGATGATGATTGGGACTGGTAAACAAAAATTTAAAAACAAAAACAACAGACAACTATGAAATATAGGATATTTTATCTTCTCGCACTGTGTGTGGCATCAATGGCTATGACCGCATGCAGCGAGGATGAGGACCTTACACCGTCATACAAAGATGTGAACGGATTTGAGCCTGCCGCTGACGACAACAGCGCTACAGCCCAGCTGCGCCGTGACTTCTTTAAGGAGACCGGCTCATACCTGCTTTTTGACGATAAGCTCACCACATCAAGCACAAACGGACAGCCGGAACTTATAGAGCCGGGATGGAGCATGATTGGCTCAAGCAGTAATAACTATCAATACCAGTATATCACCAACATCGACGAGCAGCGTGAGGCTGTGGCACTGATAAAGCAGTATCTGCTGCCAAGGTTCAACTTTAAAATGTTCTCTTATCTGCTGGTGAACGAACTTTATTACATTAACTATTATGGACGTAAAAATGTGTCAACCAACTATTTTGGCGCGCGCACATTAGTTATCAGTATGAGCTTGGGCGAGGCTTACGATGCCCCTGAGGAATATTTCTCGTCGATGATGATAGATATTATTAAAGGAAAGCTGGATTACGAGTCACCGCTGCTGAAGCCGTTCTATGCCTATAGCGAACAATATTACGGCTATGATTACGAAGACTTCGGATGGGATGACAAGCCAAGCCAGGAAGAGCTGTTGGAATTGGGATTCACAGGCGGAAACACGTATTATTTCTACTATGAGAATAAGGACTACACCACATGGCTGGAACTTGTCTTGAACAACACCGAGGAGGAGTTTGAAGCAATGTATGGTGACTATCCCGTGATGATGGCGAAGTACCGCACTCTGAAAGAAATTATAGAACAGCAGGGATTCGTGCTATGATGATGTTAAATACATAAATCTCATTTCCTCATAATTATCAAATGAACTCTCCGTAATGAATTTGTTAATCTGT
>JAUNSB010000123.1:0-11656 GCA_030539375.1 Prevotella sp. | reverse complement strand
AATATATTAAGATATATTTTCTCAATTTATGTGGTTATGCTTACACCGGCATTGGTAATCAATGCCAAATCAAACATTACTGCAATAAACTCTACGCAAAGAAAACAACTGATTGACGATGCGTGGCTATTCACCCTTGTACAAAACGATAAAGGAGAGCAGGTGCCAACCAGTTTCCAGATGGTTGATCTACCTCATGACTGGAGTATATTGAATGACTTTACCGAAGGCGCTGCCATGGGTAATGACGGCGGGTACCTTCCTGCAGGTAAAGGTTTGTATAAGAAAACATTGGTAGCAACATACGATGATATAAGCAAAGGTAGACATCTGCTGTATCTTGAGGGAGCGTATATGGACGCCCATGTCTTTGTAAACGATTCATTAGTAGGCCATAGACCGTATGGATATTCATCTGTGTTATATGACCTTTCCTCATATCTCAAACCGGGCGAGAATGAGCTGTCGATTTCTGTAGACAATTCACAACAAAGAAACGCACGATGGTACACAGGTTCGGGAATATATCGTCATGTGTGGCTGTTGAATCTGCCAAACACGCATGTGAAGCCATGGTCGGTTTATATCACCACGCCCAAGGTAGAGAAATATAGATCCACAGTCAAGGCTTCGTTTGATGTAAACGGTCAATCCGACGGATTCACAGCAAGTGTTTATATAAAGAATTCCGATGGCAAACTGCTATATGAAACCAATACTCCTATAAACAGTGAGTCGAACAACGTAGAGTTTAAAGATGTCCCCTTAGAGCTTTGGGATATTGACACTCCATATATTTACACGTTGGAAATTTGTCTTAAAGACAAAGATGGAAACATGATTGATACTGTTGACGAAACTTTCGGCGTGAGAAAGATTGAATACTCGGTATCTGAAGGGTTCAAATTAAATGATAGACCAGTATTGTTGACTGGTGCGTGTGTACATAGTGATAACGGACTTATCGGAGCAAGAAGCTATGACGCTGCAGAAGCCCACAAGGTTAAAATGCTTAAGGAGGCTGGATTCAATGCCGTTCGTACGAGCCATAACCATCCAGCACCGTCATTTCTTGACGAGTGTGACCGTCAGGGAATCCTCGTTATTGACGAAGCTTTTGATGGATGGCGTTGGGAGAAAAAACCGTTTGATTATTCCAAACACATTGATCAGTGGTGGGACGCCGACCTCAAGTCTCTCGTGCTCCGTGATAGAAATCACCCGTCCATAATATGCTGGAGTATCGGCAATGAAGTAATAGAGCGTAAGCAGATTGAAGTTGTGAAGACTGCTAAAAAACTTGCTGACCTTTGCCGGGAACTCGACCCGGCACGTCCTGTGACAAGTGCTCTGTGTACCTGGGACCATGAGTGGGACATTTTCGACCCTTTGGCAGCCGAGCTTGACATAGTAGGTTATAATTATCTAATGCATAAGGCCGAAGATGATCATAATCGTGTGCCCGACAGAATCATGTGGCAGACGGAGTCTTATCCCCGCGATGCTTTTGACAACTGGAGTAGAACTGCGAACCTTCCTTATGTGATAGGTGATTTCGTATGGACCGGAATTGACTATTTGGGCGAATCAGGAATAGGAAAGTATTATTATGCAGGTGAAAATAATACCGAATTTTTTGTAAGTGCTCAATGGCCCTGGCATTCTTCATATTGTGGAGATATCGACCTGATATGGCAGCGCAAGCCTATATCTCACTATCGAGAAATTCTTTATAGTGATAAGCCTTCATTATTCATGTATGTGAAAGAGCCAGAGGGGTATTATGGCTCTATAAATGAAAGTATGTGGGGAACTTATCCTTCATGGGAAAGCTGGACATGGCCCGGATATGAAGGCAAACCTATAGAAATAGAAGTTATTACCAAATTCCCTGCTGTAAGACTTTATGTGAATGGCTCAGAATATGATACCAAAAAAGTAACATATGACACAAGGTATAAAGCAATATTCAGCGTGCCCTATGAGGCGGGTAATATAAAAGCTGTAGCCCTGGATAAAAATGGCGATGAGACTGATTATTTATCAATCATGGAAACAGCCGGGAATCCAGCGGCTGTCAAGCTTACCGCAAATAGAAATATCCTTACAGCGAACAATCAGGATCTTATATTTGTGTTGGCAGAGGTCGTTGATAAAAATGGGAATTTAGTCCCTATTGCCGACAATGAAATAACTTTTTCAGTGCTTGGTGAAGGAGAATTGATTGGATCTGGAAGTGCAGACCCCAAATCAACTCAGGGCTATCATCGCCCAAACCATAAAGCATGGAAAGGGAAAGTCGGTGCTGTAATTAAGTCTACCGGTAAGCCCGGTAATGTTATTATTAAGGCTGAAGCCATAGGTCTTAAGGTTGCACAAATAAAACTCAAGTCACAACGTCAGAAATGAAAGCTATATCTGTGATAATGTCTTTAATCATTATCCCTGCAATGGGAGTTAAGGCAGAGATGCCTATATATCAGAATGATTCATATCCAATAGAGGAACGTGTGGAAGATGCTCTGTAAGCATCCCAAATTTGACGTATTTTAGGAGTGCAAAGAATGTTGTACCTTTGCACTCCTAAATATTTATATTGATATGGATACATTGATAACAATTTTACATTAAATGAGCCTTATTTGGGCTGCAAGTAGAGTGATTGATGTGCTGTGCGATGACAACAATGAGATGTGGGTGCGCACAGGTGATGCGCTGGTAAATTTTGATAATCCGAAACGACTGATAGCGTTGTCGGACACCTTGAACGCAGTACACGACCTGCATATCGTTGGCAACAGGCTCTATCTGTTTTTCAACACTTGCGAGATACAGTGTTATGACCTCAAGACGTTGAAACTGCAATACACCTGTACACCGATGAGCGGTGATGAAGGTAAAGGATACAGTGGTCAGACGAGCATTGTGGTGCCCGATGGCAACAGAATTTATATGTTCAAGAGCGGCAGCAAGGGAGGAGTGTGCTACAGATTTGACATCAGCAACCGCAGTTTCAAGGAGATAATGCGCCGCGACAATGGCTTTCATGGCGTGTCGCTCCTGCCAGGCAAAAGGATATTCATTGCGAGCCGCGACTGTGTTTGGAGTCTTTCTCTTGCCGATGAGAGCATTATACGTTATGAGCAGTTCAATCTGCAGGGCGAACTGTTCGGATTCAGACATTTCAACTGGATTTACGTTGACCGTCAGGACGGCGTATGGCTTTGCAGTTACAACGATGGCATTTTCTATGCCCACGCGGCCAACCAACAGACCTACGATGCCGATGGTGTTGCCAGACACACCGTTCCCGCAATATCGCCGCTTAATGTCATGCTGGTGGGAATGAGCATCAATGGCGAGCGGCAGAAAATAGGTAGTGGGAAACTACAGGAGTCGGAGGCATATGTAAAAGATATCTCGCTTGATTATAGTGACAGAAACGTTATAGTTGAGATTTCAGCCCTCAACTATGCCTTGCCTGGCAACACCTTATATTATTATAAGCTCGTTGGCGACGGCGAGGATGCCGACGGGCAGGAATGGAGCGAGGCAACAAGAGACAATTATATGATTGACTCCAACGGCTTGCTGATTCTGCCGTTGCAGAATCTTGCTCCCGGCGCTTATTCCCTTATTGTAAAGGCTCAATGCGGCGAGGCGTCTGCCACCGCCACTTTCCACCTCAATGTCGGTGCGCCGTGGTGGCTCACCCCTATTGCCTTTGTCATTTATTTTATTGTTGCCGTCGCTGTCATTGTGGGGCTCTCAAGTCTTATGACGCTTTACAGCAGGAGGAAAATGGAGCGCAGGCGCAAGGAGGAGCGGCTGCTCATGCAGATACACTCCCTTATTGACCGCTGCAATGAGTATGAGAAGGCAATAGCTGAGACTACAAGTAAAGATTCTAAAACCTGCATCGCCGATGAAACCGACGATAATCAGCTGTCGGAGGCTGACAGTGAGTTCCTGCGCCGTGCCATAGAGCTTGTGGAGCGCAATGTTTCCACAAGCGGTTACAGTGTGGAACAGCTGAGTGCCGACCTCTGCATGGAACGCTCCGGGCTTTATAAGAAGATGACGGCAATCATGGAGAAGACTCCCAGCGCGTTTATCCGCAGCATCCGTATGCAGAAGGCTGCCGGTCTGCTGAAGACAGGCAAATACACCGTGTCGGAGGTTGCCTTGCGCACGGGCTTCTCGTCAACAAGCCACTTCTGCCGTGTGTTCCAGTCGGAATACGGATGCACGCCGGGCGAGTATATGAAAACTGAGATGGTTGCAAATTAGAATCATTGGCTCGTATCTACTCAGGTATCATGTTTTTTAACCACAGAGGCACGGAGTCACTGAGTTTTTCTTATTTTTGTATTTCGATACAGAGAAAAATGCCAGTCGGCATTGGGAGACACAGAGTTTTGCGGCACGGTCTCTGTGAGCTCAATGCCTTTAGGCGTTAAAACTCGGTGTCAATAACATTAAGTTGATAAATAATAACTCCGTGACTCCGTGTCTCTGTGGTGAATATAAACATACCTGTAGTTACATTGGCTCCAATGATTGTTTAATAAAGAAAAAAGGACAGACTTCACCATCGTTTTAGTTTTTTTTTGTATCTTTGTAAAATCATTAGCTATAAAAGAATTGAATCGAAGTTATGACCAGACAATTTACGTTGCTTTGCGCTGTAGTGTTGTCGCTTTCAATGGCGGCTCAGAAGCAGGATCGGCTCAAGCATAACTTTAATTATGCCGATACGGTGCGCACTTACGGCATGTATATCCCACAGAACGTTGCTCCAAGTGCGCCGTTGGTAGTGTACACTCACGGCTACGGCTCCAAGACCCGCTGGCGTCAGGATTTGAACGCGACCGCCGACAAATACGGCTTTGCCGTATGCTATCCTGACGGTACGCCTGATTTGCGAGGCAATGATGGATGGAAGGTAGGTTATCCTTCGCAGGAGTCGATGCTGATAGACGAGACCAACTTCTTCTGCAAACTTCTCGACGAGGTGTGCAGGCGCTTCAATCTGAGCCGTGAAAACGTGTTCTGCACAGGTTTCTCCAATTGAGGAGACCTATGCTATCAGTTCGCGTATACTGATCCGAAATTGTTTCGCGCTTATGCATCGGTGGCTGGACTTACCTTTGAATGTACATATCTTAACAATAAGCTTACTGTTCCGGTGCCTTTCCTTGAAATACATGGCAATGCCGACAAGGCTGCGATGTGGCAGGGCGACCATGAGAATTCCGGAGGGTGGGGCGCATACATTCCCGTGCCCTTGGCAGTGGCTTCTATAGCCAATAACAACAGATGTACGAAATTGACCACCGATACGATAGCTTCTAAAGTGGATCCAGACCGTATGATAACCCGCTATGTATATTCCGGCGCTCCGTCGGGCATGGATGTGGTTGTATACGAGATTGACGGCGGCATACATTCCTGGCCCGATAAAGACCTTGACACGGGCGAGATTATATGGCAGTTCTTCGCTCCTTATGAGAAGAAGGATTAACATAAAATATCTTCATCAAATTCAATAACAGTACGGAAACAATACAGCCAGAATATGGTGGCAAACTATAATATAACAAAACAACTTTTTGTGATTGTATTACAGTTTTCAACATTTGTGCAATAACATTTCAACAAATATGTTCCGATGATTCCGCTAAAAAGCATTACCTTTGCAGAAGAAAAGCATCGCCTCAGCAATTTAGAGCAAGCTCTATTGCGTTCGGCTCGCATTTTCTTTGCAGAAGAAAATTTAAATTCTAAATTTTAATAAAACATACGGAATATGAGAAAGTATTTATTGAGCTTGATTGGTGTCATGGCAATGACAGCAAACGCGCAGAACATTGAGTTCTACACTCCAAGTGTGGTGCGGGTGGTGAAGACTCCGCAGAAGGGACACACCGCAAACAAGAAGAGCCTTGTGGTGACAGCCGCTCCCGAAAAGGTGGCGGTGAAGGTTGACGACAAGGGAAACACAACCGTGTACAAGTCGAAGGCACTGACCGTGACTGTTGACAAACAGTCGCAAAAGGTAACGTTTGCGAAAAATGACGGCACAGTGCTGCTTGCCGAGGGCGGTTATGCCTTCACTCCCATAGCAGAGGGTGTGGACAAGGGTAAATATAAGGTGAAGCAGTGCTTTGCGCTCGAAGCCGACGAACCTATCTACGGACTTGGCATGATGCAGAGCGGCAAGATGAACCTGCGCGGCGAACACCGCAACATGCAGCAGTCGAACCTTGAGGACTTCACACACTTCTTCCAGAGCATTAAGGGCTACGGCATTTATTGGGACAACTATTCGCCTACGAGCATCAACGATAACGCAACACTCGAATTGGAGAGCCAGGTTGGCGAGACGGTAGACTATTATTTTATGTATGGCAACGATGCCGACGGAGTTGTCAGGCAGATGCGCCACCTGTCGGGCAAGGTGCCTATGCTGCCGTTGTGGACATACGGTTTCCATCAGAGCCGTGAGCGCTATCAGTCGCAGGACGAGCTGCTTGAGGTGGTACGCAAGTACAGGGAGACGGGAGTGCCGTTCGACGGTATTATCCAGGACTGGCAGTACTGGGGCGGCAACTATACATGGAACGCCATGGAGTTTATCAATCCCACCTTCAGCAATGCACAGGCAATGATTGACGAGGTGCACAAGCGCAATGCACATATATCTATTAGTATATGGTCATCGTTTGGTCCGCAGACCAAGCCCTACAAGGAACTTGCCGGGAAGGGACTGCTGTTCCATTTCAAGACATGGCCGGAATCAGGACTCACACAGTGGCCGCCCCGCAAGGATTATCCGTCGGGAGTGAGGTGTTACGACTGTTATTCGGCAGAGGCACGCGACATCTATTGGAAGCATCTCTCACGTCTTCACAACATGGGCATCGACGCATGGTGGATGGACTCAACCGACCCCGACCATGTGGACTATAAGGATTCCGACCTCGACGAGACCTGCAGCATGGGCAGCTGGCGTTCGGTGCGCAATGCCTTTGCACTCATGGCAGTGGGCGGTGTTGACAGCCATCAGCGTGCCTGCGACTCAGTGAAGCGTCCGTTTATTCTCACCCGCTCGTTCTTTGCAGGACAGCAGCGCTATGGCGCAAACACCTGGAGCGGCGATGTGGGCAGCTCTTGGCAGAGTCTCCGCTGTCAGGTGCCGCTGTGCCTCAACCACACTCTTTGTGCCAATCCTAATGTGAACACCGACATAGGCGGTTTCTTTGCAGGTGCATACAACAGCAAGTATGGTGATAATTCCGGTACCAAAAATCCTCAGTATCAGGAGCTTTATGTTAGATGGATGCAGTTCGGACTGTTTAATCCCATGATGCGCAGCCACGGCACGGATGTTTATCGCGAGCTCTATTATTACGGCAAGGCGGGCGAGCCAGTGTACGATGCCCTGCTCGGTGCAGTTAAGATGCGTTACCGTATGCTACCTTACATCTACAGTCTCAGCCGTATGGTGAGCAAGAACGACGACTCGTTTATGCGTGCTCTGGTTATGGACTTCAAGAACGACAAGAAAGTTTGGGACAACGGCCGTCAGTTTATGTTCGGGCACAGTCTCCTTGTATGTCCCGTTGTTGACCCTCTGTTCACTTCGGAGAAGATTGTTAAGACCGATGAGATGAGCGGATGGAACAAAAACGAAAACAATGATAACTCAGGCGCAGAACAGGCTATAAACTGGAACGAGAATAAGAAATACAATGTGTACCTGCCCGAATACACCGTTGCCCCGGCAGGCAAGGCTGTTAAGGGCAAGTGGTATGACTATTGGACCAACCAGCTCTATGACGGCGGACAGACCGTCAGCGCCGACGCACCGCTGCAGCACTCTCCGCTGTACGTAAGGCAGGGCAGCATCGTGCCTTTCGGACAGGACCTCCAGTACTGCAACGAGAAGGCTTGGGACAATATTACCCTCTGTGTATATCCGGGCGACAATGCCGAGTTCACTCTCTATGAGGACGAGGGCGACAACTTCAACTATCAGAAGGGCGCCTATACCGAAATTCCCATTGTGTGGAACGACAAGGCACGCACCCTTACCATTGCCGCCCGTCGCGGTTCGTTCAAGGGAATGCTTGCAAAGCGCACCTTTAAAGTGCAGTTGCCCGACGGCACAAGCAAGAGCGTGACCTATACTGGCAAGAAGGTATCGGTTAAGATGTAGTTTCTTTCGTTAATATAAAATGTAAAAACTAAAATATACAGAATAAGTTTATTGATACCGCCTCAGGTTTCTTTAATTCTGTTAATGTGATTTTTTTATAAGCCGCGAAATGCTTACCTTTGCAACTGGGATAAGCATTTCGCGGCTTATTTTCTATAATCCTTATGTTTAACCATTTTATATAACAAAAGAATGATGAAAATTAAAAATGTACATGCAAGGGAGATTCTCGATTCGAGAGGCAATCCCACGGTTGAAGTTGAGGTGGTGCTGGAAAACGGCGTTATGAGCAGGGCATCTGTTCCGTCGGGAGCATCCACAGGTGAGAACGAGGCGCTGGAGCTGCGCGACGGCGACAAGGCGCGCTATATGGGCAAGGGAGTTGTTAAGGCTGTTGACAATGTCAACAATATCATTGCTCCCGGTATTATAGGCATGGTGGCTACCAATCAGCGCATGATTGACAATGCCATGCTCGACCTCGACGGCACCGGCGCAAAGTCACATCTCGGTGCCAATGCCATTCTCGGCGTGTCGCTTGCCGTGGCACGTGCCGCTGCCAGCGGTCTTAGCATGCCGCTCTACCGTTACATTGGCGGAGTAAACGCACATATTCTGCCTGTGCCGATGATGAACATCATCAACGGAGGTGCCCACAGCGATGCCCCCATAGCCTTTCAGGAGTTTATGATCCGCCCTGTTGGAGCCACATCGGAGCGCATGGCAATACGCATGGGGGCAGAAGTGTTTCACACGCTGCAGAAGTTGCTGAAAAAGCGCGGGCTCTCCACTGCCGTGGGCGATGAGGGAGGTTTTGCGCCGGCATTAAACGGCATTGAGGATGCCTTGGATTGTATCGTTGAGGCAATAACCGCCGCTGGATATACTCCTGGCAGCGACATGATGATAGCCATGGACTGCGCCGCAAGTGAATTTTCGGTGATTAAGAATGGAGAGTTTTTCTATGACTATGCCAAACTGAAGACGGGACAGATTAAAGACCCTGCCGGCCGCCTGCTGAGCACCGACAGGCAGATAGTCTTTCTGGAACAGCTGATAGACAAGTATCCCATCGACTCGATTGAGGACGGACTCGACGAAAACGACTGGCAGGGTTGGGTGAAACTCACCGAAGCCTTGGGCAACCGGTGCCAACTGGTGGGCGACGACCTGTTTGTAACCAATGTGGAGTTTCTCACCAAAGGCATAAGGATGGGAGCAGCCAACTCCATATTAATAAAGGTGAACCAGATAGGAACCCTCACTGAGACCTTAGACGCCATACAGCTGGCACAGCGCAACGGCTACACCACCATTGTGAGCCACCGTTCGGGCGAGACCGAGGACACAACCATTGCCGATATCGCCGTGGCAACAAATTCCGGGCAGATAAAGACCGGTTCGCTGAGCCGCACCGACCGCATGGCAAAATACAACCAGCTGCTACGCATAGAGGAACAGCTTGGGGGTGACGGCTGCTACGGCATCACCGATGAGTGATTATCGGTAAGCATTGACCTGCTTTTTTGAATAAAATGTATGAAATAATGATTTTTTCTTGGTGGATTGATTGTTTTTTCGTACCTTTGCAAAATATAATGTAATAGATTATGGAGCAGGATTTGTTGATATATAACACTCTTACGCGCAGCAAGCAGCGCTTTGAGCCTTTGCATGCACCCAATGTGGGCATGTATGTGTGTGGACCTACGGTTTATGGCGACCCGCATCTGGGTCACGCCCGTCCGGCAGTGACTTTTGACATTGTGTTCCGCTACTTGAAGCATCTTGGCTACAAGGTGCGCTATGTGAGAAACATCACCGATGTGGGACACTTGGAGCACGATGCCGATGACGGCGACGACAAGATTGCAAAGAAAGCCCGTCTGGAGCAGCTGGAGCCGATGGAGATAGCGCAGTACTACACCAACCGCTATCACAAGGCGATGGAGGCACTCAACGTGCTGTCGCCAAGCATTGAGCCTCATGCCACAGGTCACATCATGGAGCAGCAGGAGCTGGTGCAGCAGATTCTCGACAACGGCTATGCCTACGAGAGCAACGGCTCGGTGTATTTCGACATAGAGAAGTACAATAAAGACCATAAGTATGGCATCTTGTCGGGACGCAACCTCGACGACGTGATAAACGCAAGCCGTGAGCTCGACGGTGTGGGCGAGAAGCACAATCAGGTGGACTTTGCACTGTGGAAGAAGGCACAGCCCGAGCACATCATGCGCTGGAGGAGTCCTTGGAGCGACGGTTTCCCGGGATGGCACTGCGAGTGTACTGCCATGGGCAGGAAATATCTTGGTGAGGAGTTCGACATCCACGGCGGCGGCATGGACCTTGTGTTCCCGCATCATGAGTGCGAGATAGCACAGGCTGTGGCGAGCCAGGGCAAGCAGATGGTGAAATACTGGATGCACAACAACATGCTTACCATCAACGGTCAGAAGATGGGCAAGAGTCTCGGCAACTTCATCACGCTGGAACAGTTCTTCACCGGCAGTCACGACTTGCTGGCAAAGGCTTACAGTCCGATGACAATACGTTTCTTCATGCTTTCTGCCCATTACCGCGGCACTGTGGACTTCTCAAACGAGGCTCTGCAGGCAAGCGAGAAGGGACTGGAGCGACTGATGAACGGCATCAACGACCTGCAGCGTATACAGCCGCAGACAGAGTCCGACGAGGCTACCAAGAAGATTGTGGCCGGGCTGCGCCAGAAGTGCTACGATGCAATGAACGACGACTTCCAGACGCCTATCGTCATCAGCCATCTGTTTGAGGCTTGCCGTCTGGTGAACACCCTCACCGACCATAAGGCTGCAATAAGCGAAGCCGACCTCAAGGAACTTTCCGACACCATGCGTCTCTTTGCCTTCGACCTGCTGGGCTTGAAGGAGGAGAAAGCCAATGCCGGCAATGCCCGTGAGGAAGCCTTCGGCAAGGTGGTGCAGATGGTGCTTGACCTGCGTGCCAAGGCTCGTGCTGAAAAAGACTGGGCTACCTGCGACAAGATTCGCGACGAGCTGAAAGCCGCCGGTTTTGAGATTAAGGACACCAAGGACGGTGTAACCTGGAAACTGTCGTAGCTGGTAACCATACACCTAAAGAGGATGTGTCAAAATTTTGCCACATCCTCTTTAATTTTTTGATTCTTCGTCCCACTCCCCAATATGCGTTGTAATCATTTACTGTAGCAATATCAACTATCTTATCCATAATCATATTTTTTGCAAAATTACATATTTATCCCAATAAACACACATTATTGTACATAAAAATTCTAAAAGCCGTGAAAATTCCAATTTCCTATTCATCCTGAACGCATGGAATGAAAAGCACTGGATGAAGCCCGAATTGATTGAACAGCCAGAACTGATGCAGGTGAAACTGACCCTTTATTTTGAGAATGACCCAATAAATGAC
>JAUNSB010000122.1:0-11769 GCA_030539375.1 Prevotella sp. | reverse complement strand
TGTCACTTCTTTTGGGGCTCCGAAAGTGACAACTTTTTCTAGTATAAGTCAGACTGTATTACGACTGCTCGGAAGTGGTGAGGTTTGACATCGACAACAGCCAGACGGGAATACAGTCTGTAGACGCCGCAGGGATGAAGTACACCATTACGGGCAACACGGTGGTGACGGTGGAAGGACTGACGGCGGCAGACGGCGTGGTGGACGTGTTTGACGCAGGAGGCAGGCAGACGGCGAGCCTCACGCCCGACGGCGCGGGAAAGGTGACAGTGTCGCTTGAGGCAGAGCCGGCAGGAGTGTATCTTATAAAAATCAACGGAAAACGGACAATAAAAGCAGTGAAGCGATGAGAAGGATAATCTTTATGCTTGCCCTGTTGTGCGCCCTCGGCGTTAGGGCGCAGCGGTATGCCATGACCGTGCATCTCACCGACGGCAGCAGCGTGCAATATGAAAACAGCATTATAAACAAGGTGGAATTTAAGAGTGAGCGTACATGGGGCGAAAAGGAGGACGGCAGCTACGGTTACTATAACCGCCCTTACATAAAATTCACCTTCACCGACCAGACCACCGCCGAATATAAACCGGACGAGGTGGAATACATCGGGCACGATGTGCTGGAGGACCATCTTCACAACGGCTATCCATACGTGGACCTCGGACTGCCCTCGGGACTGAAGTGGGCAAAATACAACATCGGCGCCACGGCACCCGAGGAGGCAGGATGGTTTATGTCGTGGGGCGAGACAGAGAACAAGGAAGAGTTTTATGTCAGCAAATATAAATTTCGCGACGAGAACGGAATGCTGACAAAATACAACCTCGACGAGAAAACGGGAACGGTGGACAACAAGAAGGTGCTCGACCCCGAGGACGACGTGGCTCACGTGCAGTGGGGCGGCGACTGGCGCATGCCGTCGGAGGCTGAGATACACGAGCTGCAGACCTACTGCCGTTTCACCGCCACGGTGCTCAACGGCGTCAACGTGATGCGCGTCACAAGTGCCAGCGGCAACAGCATCTATCTGCCCATGGCGGGTGAGAAGTGGGATGATATGACAAGGTATGAGGGCACCGACGGATGTTATTGGAGCAACCAGATGCACGATGCAAAGCCCAATCAGCTGCAAGGTCAGCGCAGCTGGTTTTCCGAGGCAATGAATACCACAAGCACCACGCCGTGCACCGTGCGCCGCTATGCTGGCTGTATGGTGAGGGCTGTGTTCGGGGGCAAGTGATTTCCCTGTAAAATAACATTAATATGCAGATTTCTCCGGCTTTTCTTTGGTGATTCAAAATTAATATTGTAATTTTGCAATCAAAAGAAACTGACAATTTATATTTTTATAGTAATAAACAACCGTTTTATAAAAACTGGAAAAAACAGAATAGCCGGAACAGAATGAAAGATATTACGATTAAGAACTTCAAGTGCTACGACGAAAAGACAATGGATTTTCGTCGTGGCATAAACTTGCTTATTGGAGACAACTCTGTAGGCAAGACATCTTTATTGCGCGCATGCAATCTTGTTATAAACTCGTTCTTCTCCGGATACAGCGATGAAAACACCACATGGAAAAGTGCTGAGGACGATGACTTTCGCGAAGTGGCGTCAAATGAGACAATAGCTTCGGAAGATTTGCCTATAAGCATCACTTTCCATTTATCAGAGAATGACCTGCCGGCTATGACGCTAAAGGATGGCAGCACTCATTCCTTTCCGTTTGGCGAAGACCTGGTGGTGGAGAAAAAATCTAAGAAGAACACCAGAAATCTTATAACCGGACTGAAACCTCTCAGAGAATATGCCGCATTATTGCAGGCAAATGCCGTTGTCATAGAAAACGGTGAGGCAATTCAGCATAATGCGCTGCCGCTGTATGCCTATTATACAACAGAAGACATACACACAGTGCGTAAATTTGACAAGGAGAAGAAAAACTTTAAGAAATATCCTCAAAAACCATCTTTCGGCTATTTTGAAAGCTTTGACTCCAAGGGGTTGCTTGACTGCTGGATAAAGAGACTGCTGGTACTTAAAGAAGCAAAGAAGGGCGATGAAGAAATAAAAAATGTAAGAAGTGCCATAATAAAAGCGTTGGGCGACACCGGGTGCTGCATTATAAACGACATAGACATACGCCCAAATGACGGTGAAGTGATATTTATACTTTCAGACCGTAGAGAAGTGAAAACAGGACTTCTTTCAGACGGTTACCGCCGTCTTGTGAGCATTGTGACGGATATCGCCATGCGCTGCGCATTGCTGAATAAAATAAAGTACGGGGACGAAGCCTACAAGCACACTCACGGAACTGTAATCATTGATGAGATAGACGAACATTTGCATCCTGCATTGCAGGTACGTGTGCTGAAAGCCTTGAAAGACACTTTCCCGAATATTCAGTTTATCGTAAGCACACATGCCCCGTTGGTAATGTCGTCCGTAGAGCCAAGCAGCGAAAACGTGGTGTATAAACTTGAGTTTGACAACGGGATTTATTCCCACAAGGAATTGAACACATACGGACTGGATGCATCAACGATTATGGAGACATCTATGGGACAGGTATCACGTGACCTGAATGTAGACGCGAGATTAAAGGAAGTGTTCGGGCTTATTGATGCGGAACGTTATAGCGAAGCACGAGAAAAATTAGACGGTCTGACCAACGAATTGGCAAACGGAAATCCTGAGCTTACAAGGGCGGAAGCATTATTGTCGTTTATAGAGGATTAGAAGAATGATACTTATAAAGAAGAATAAGGAGCCCAAGGCATGGACAGAGTACCGGCAAACTCCCGGCGTAGATTATCAGCCTAATTCTGAACTTGTGGATGCGCTTCTAAAAGAGCAGGGATACATTTGTGCTTACTGTATGAGACGAATACCATGCAAGGACAAACTATACAAAAGCAACGGGAGAGACTATGTTGAGACAAAGGAGGACCATCGTATAGAGCACATTCTTTGCAGAGAAAAACATGATGACAAAAAGCTGGACTATAAGAACATGGTTATCTGCTGTCCGGGACATATAGGTGACGAAGACCATTGTGACAGACTGAAAGGTGACAATGACATATCGTTCTCTCCCCTTGACCCAACTTTCATTGGTACACTTAGCTATAAAAATGACGGTGAAATACTGTCCGCAAAGCCAGAATTTAATGAAGAAATCAACGAGGTGTTAAATCTTAACACTCCACTGCTTAAAATCAATAGAAAAACATTCCACTCAACGGTAATAAATATGATAAAACAGCAGCAAGGTGAAAAACCTTGGACTGAATCTGTTATAAACAAATATATTCAAAAATATAGCAGTAAGGATAAAGACGGCAAACTGCCTCCATATTGTGGCATCATATTATACTACCTCAAGAAGAAACTTGTTTCATTGTCATAGGCAAAAAAAATTAAGGGAAGCAGGAAAAATGCTTCTCTTTTTTGATTTTTTGGGAAATTTTACTTAACATCGGTGGCATTTATGCGTTTATATAAATAGACGACATGACTACAGAGGAGTTTGAACACTTGACACGCCGTCTGCGACCGAAGCTGCTTGGCATAGGACGCAAGATGTTTGCCGACAGCACCATGGCAGAGGACGTGGCGCAGGAGACTCTTATGCGGTTGTGGATGATGCGGGAGCGCATCGACAGCGACGGCGGGGCGGAAGCCTTGGCTGTGCGCATAGCACGAAACGTGTGCGTGAGCGAATGGCGCAGGAAGCAGTCGTCGCCGTGTGTGGCGATGCCGCTGCCGGGCAAAGGCAGAGGGGAGGATCCGATGGCGGAGAGCGACAACAGCAGGATTCTGCAAATGGCGGTGAGCCGGCTCACGCCTTCAGAACAGAGGCTATACCGTATGCGCCACGAAATGGAAATGGATTTGGGCGAGATTGCTGCCGTGACGGGAATAGGCGTTCGCTCGCTGAGCGCAATGCTGAGCACGGCACGGCGGAAAATGATGGAAACGATAAAAAAAGAGGGACTTCTATGAACAGCGAAAAGGAAATTCTTAAGAAACGGTTTTTAGACGGTGAGACCACGCTTGACGATGAGCGGAGGCTGAGGACGCTGCTCGACGGTGCGGAGGACGACGAGGAACGTGCCCTGCGCATGATATTGGGAAATCCGTTGGCTGGAGGAACTTGCAGCGATGAGGATTTTGAAGCTTGGATAGCTGAGGATTGCAGCGAGGAATATGACGCCATTGTTGCCGGCAGGCGCAGGCAGACCATGACAAGAGTGGCGGCGTGGCTTGTGGCGGCAGTGATTGTCGGGGCTGTGTTCTTGGGAATGGTGATGCGCTGGGACAGCAGACAAGAAAGCAACGGCAAAGGACAGCAGCTGGCGGAACTCTCTGCAAGCAGGGCTGTGAATGGAAAGAAAGCAGAAAGTAGCTTTGGCTCTTCAGCAGAAAACGTAATAGCACAGGCGGCAGCGAAGCCCGCGGCGGTGCGCGGCGGCAAAAAAGAAGCAAGGAAAACGCGCGCTACGGTCAAGGAGACAATGGACGCAGAGAAAGATGCCGCCATGATTGACAGGGTTAGGCAGGTGGAGCAGATGCTCAACGAGATAGGCGACAGCGTATATCTGGCACACGTGGAGGAAATGATTGAAAGCAATGGCGAATTGCAGCGTCTTGCCGACTATATCACAAGAAATGATGCAGGAAGGTTTCGCTACGCCACGCTCTACGAAGATGAAATGCTGGAAGAACAGGACGAAGAATATGGTGAACAAAGGGAGTTTTGAACAGTAATGACCATAAATGAACCAGTAATGTTCATAAATAATAATGTTTGCTAAAGCAAATAATGGTCAAAAATTTATGTTCATTAGTGGCATCGCCACAAAATATTATTTTTTGGTTATTACTGGTTCATTTCTGAGCATTACTGTTCAAAATAAAAACAGCAGAAAAGTAAAAACAATAACAACGTAATATATATAATAAGGTATAGGGAGAGGAGAGAATTATGAGACGGATAGTGATATTGACGATGACGGTGCTAACTGTTGCCATACAGGCGATGGGGGCGATACCCGAGACTGCCAAATCAACCATACAGCAGAGCGCGGCGGAGAAAACGCTGGCAAACGCCATGGAGCAGTTTGTGGCATCGCCCGGGCTGATGTTTAAGCATGAGCATCCCGGCACGGGACTGAACCGCTGGCTGTTCAAGTATAATTATGCTGAGGGCAGCGGCACGGATGCACCGCTGCCGGCGGCGCTCGCCGACATCGACAAGGCTTTTCGCACAGGCTGCGCCGGCGGCACGATGGCATACATGCACAACAGCGACAACGGCGGGAAGAAGATGGAGCAGATACAGACATCGTGGGTCAACTCGTACTGGGCGCGCATCACATTCCGCTATAAATTCGGAAAGGGCAGCAACGTGAGGCTGGTGAACTTCAGCAACGGCGGCGGAGTAAACACGCTCTACGCCCTTGTGTGGAAGCGCGAGACGTTTCCCGACAGGGACTCGGCGCAGTGCTGCACCATCGACGGCTATGTGCTCAGGCTGAGCGGCGACCATTGGAGGATAGACAACATGGCAACGCCGTTTTTCAACAGCTATAGCGTGGCTGGCAACATCTCCGACCGCCGGCTTGCCGACGATGTGGCTTTTGCGCAGCTGCGCGAGAAGATACGCTACATCACATCGCAATATGTGCGCTGTGTGGCTGAAAAAGATGAAAACGGCTGCGACATCATGGCATATATGATAAACAAGTTGGGACGTGAGGCCGATGTGCGCCTCACCGAAGAGCAGTTTAACGAGATTGCAGCCGACACCCTGAAATGGAAGAAAGGCACGGACAGCGGCAACTGGCGCAGATATGCCATTATGCTGGAAGGGCTGAACAGGCTGCGCCAGAGCAACAGCTTAATAAGCAATATGAATTATAAGATAACAGGCTCCAACGGGAGATTCATGCAGAACTACATACAGGATAAGATGGTGACCGAAAGTTATGTCGCGCCACAGCCTGCGGCAAAGCCTATAAAAGGATGGACAGTCACAGGAAAGTCTGCCGGCGAGGGGGCAAACACCATGGTGGAGTTCAGGCAGCGTCATGACAGGACAATGCGGCTGGCGAGAACCGACAGCACGCTGTGCTTTGCGCTGGAGGATGATGTGTATCCAGGCGAGTTTATCGGTGTGACCGACAACATGGGCAATTCGTGGACGGTGATAGCCGACAGTGTGCCGCTCAGCATCGACATGAGGCAGGGAGTGACCGAAGGCTCGCGGCTCAACCGCCGTTTCTCGGAGTGCCAGCGGAGGCTGAAGGCATACGAGCGCGAGGCACGCAAATATACATCAGGCATCGACGGCGACACGGAGATAATAGACACCCGTGGCTTTGTGGGTCTGATGGACGAGTACGACGATGCCGTAGCCGGGATAATCGGCGAGAACACTGACAACGCCATTGGCGCATACTATCTGTGGAACAACTACACCAACATGAGCGCGGCACGTCTTGACACCCTTCTGGCGCCGGGCAACAGCTACGCCAACCACTACTGCATGCAGCCTGTGAGGCAGTATCACAAGGGAATGGACCGCCGCAGGGCTGGAACCGCCTATACCGACATGACGCTGACCGACACCGCGGGCAACAGCCGCAGGTTGAGTGAGCTGGTGGGGCAGGGCAAGTATGTGGTGCTCAACTTCTGGACCGTTATCAGCTCTGCCAGCCGCCACGAGCTGCCCACCATGAAGCGGATGCTGAAAAAATATGCCGGCAAGGGGCTTACCGTGGTGAGCATTGCGCTGAAAGACATTACCGAAGACTGGAAAAAATACGTTAGGGTGAGAAAACTGGCGGGCATTCACCTGCTGGAGCAGGAGAACGGCGACTGCGCACGTGCCTATGGCATAACGGCGATACCAGAGAACGTGGTGATAGGTCCCGACGGCAGGATTGTGGCGTCGGGTGTCGTGGGAGCAGAGCTGGAGGCGCTGTTCGGAAGCATTTTTGAATAACAGAAACTACAAAAAAATAATTTATGAGGAAAATCAATCTCGTCATGGCGCTGACGCTCATGATGCTGCCCTTCGTATGCCTTGGAACCACACAGGACAACGGCGGCAAACGGAAAAAGAAGGAGAAGACGGTCAGGATAGTCGCTGACATCTACGACTCGTTTACAAATGGTGCCATTGAGGCGAAGATTACACTGATGAAAACCGACTCAACGGTGGTGGACACCTTCAGGACAGATGTGCGCCGCATGGACTCGTGGTTTTATTTCGACGTGCCGCGCCAGCCTGCCCGCTACATCATAAAGGCAGTGGCGGAGGGCTACGAGGACAAGTACGTGGACTATGAGCTGAAGGACATCGGCAAGAGCGAATACATGGGCATTCCGAGGATACTGATGAAGCGCAAGGCGCGTGACATATATAAGGATGTGGACTTGGACGAGGTAGTGGTGCGTGGCACGAGAATACAGGTGGCATACAAGGGCGACACCATAGTGTACGACGCGGCGGCGTTCAACCTGCCCGAAGGCTCGATGCTCGACGGACTGGTGAGGCAGCTGCCGGGAGCGGAGCTGAAGGAAAACGGCGACATCTACGTGCACGGCGAGAAGATAGACTATCTGACGCTCAACGGCAAGGACTTCTTCAAGGGCGAAAACAAGATAATGCTGGAAAATATGCCATACTTCACGGTGAAAAACCTGCAGGTGTATCACAAGAGCACGAAGCTGAGCGAGCTTCTTGGCGAGGACGCCGAGCAAAAGGACTACGTGATGGACGTGGTGCTGAAGCGCGAGTATGCCACGGGCTATCTGCTCAACGGCGAGACCGGCGCGGGCACCGACAACCGCTGGATGGGGCGAATGTTCGGAATGCTCTATGGCGACCACACAAAGCTGACGGCATTTGGCAACGCAAACAACGTGAACGAAAACCGTGAGCCGGGCAGCAACGGCGACTGGAAGGACATAGGACAGGGAAAGGGGCTGAAAACCACGAAACAGGTGGCTGTGAACCTGCTGACGGAAGATAAGAACAGAAAGGTGAAGGAGGAGCTGAGCACAAAGCTGAAATGGGAGGACACAGAGAACCTGACGCGCTCAAACAGCGAGAACTATGCCACCGGCGGAAGCATTTTCTCGGGCAGCAACAGCAGCAGCCGTAGAAAGGAGTTTGAACTGTCGCTGAATAACACCTTGCAGCTCAACCTAAAGTCGTTTCATATTTACCAGTATGCCATGATTGACGCGGGCAACAGCCGCTCATGGTCGGCATCGCAGGACTCCACCTACAGAGACCGTCTGATAAACAGCAACGCCGGCATGAGCCGCGGAAAGTACAACCGCGTGAATGCACAGCTGCACAACACTGCCATCATACCATTTAAGAACAGCTCATATATCAACCTTACCCTCAGCGGCAGCTACAGCTCCACGACGCCGGGCTACAGCCACAGCATAAGGCTCACGGAATATGCCGGGGAAGGCACCAGCGACCTGCGCAACAACTACAACGATTTCTCATCGCGGCAATACAACTACTCGGCATCGTTGGGGTACACACTGAAGCTTGGCGGAAACTGGAGGATGAGCCCGCGCATGGGCTACACTCAGTACTACAACCAGAACGAAAACTCCAACTACCGGCTCGACTGGCTGGGCAGCATGCCGACCGGCGGCTCCGGCAGCGGAATGCCGCCGATGGACTGGCTGCCCTCCACCGCCGACTCGCTGCAGATGGCGCTCGATGACGGCAACAGCTATTCCTACAACACGATGCGCCGCGAAACCACCGGAGGACTCGACATAAGCTACAGCAATAAGGACGTCTGGTTTATAATAAACGTTCCTGTGAGACATACATCGGAGCGGATGAACTACCGCCGGGCGGCGCTCGACACGCTGGCGCACAGAAGCTACATCACGTTCAGCCCGTACATTGCGCTGCGCAACTACAAGAAAGACCTGCGCCTGGAAATGCGCATCAATACGATGCAGGCGGCATTCTCCACGCTCATGCCCTACACGTCGACCACCAATCCGCTCAGCGTAACCATCAACAATCCCGCGCTCCGCGCCACCACGACCTACAGGCTGGAGGCGCGCAAGGGATTCCGCAACGACTCCATCGGCTCAAAGCTGTATTTCAGCATAGAGGCAGAGCTTGAGGACAACGCCGTGGGCCGGCGCGTGACCTACAACACCGCCACGGGAGGCTACACCTCGATGGCGGACAACGTGGACGGCAACTGGAACGCGCGCCTGAAGTTTGGCTACGAGCGGCCCGTGGACAGGAAGAAGCGGCTGCGTGCCATAATCGACGGACACGTGGGATATACCCACAGCGTGGACTTCGACATGGCATACGACACCGACGCCACGGCGCTGAGCAAGGTGAACACGCTCGACACCTACCTGAGGCTGATGCTTAACTACAAATACAAGAAGCTGTCGCTCGGGGCGCTGGCGAAGGTGAACGCACGCAACAGCAGCGGCACGGCTGATAGCTTCACAAACGCCGACACCTACGACTACAAGTATGGCGTGAGCCTGCAGTACACGCTGCCGCTGATAAACGTGACCATGGGCACAAACGTAGACCTGCTGACGCGCTCGGGCTACCAGGACGCGGCAATGAACAGGACCGACTGGATGTGGAACGCCCAGCTCTCGCGCTCGTTCCTCAAGGGCAGGATCACGGCAAAGCTGCAGGCGTTTGACATTCTGCGCCAGGTGTCGAACATACAGTACCGCATCAACGCCCAGAGCCGCGTGGAGACATGGACGCGCTGCATCCCGAGCTACTACATGGCTACGCTGGCGTTCAAACTGAGCAAGAAGCCTAGGAAATAGCTGTCTTTTCCTTCACTGGCCTACCGAAGGCTTTTCTCTCCGGCGGGGATTTTTGCTCCCTGCCGGAGTCTTTTTATTTTTCTAGACCTAGAGAATTTTTTATCTAGCGCTACAGAATTTTTAATCTCTGGATATGGATTTTTTTGTTTTTCGCAGAAATATTTTGCGGTTTGGGAAAAAAGTTGTAATTTTGTGATGCAAATCGAAAACAAAGTATTACAAACTACAAAAAACGGACAATGAAAACAAAAGCTCACAGACTTATTGCAATGCTGGCAATAGCAGCCGGCTCGCTATGCAGCGTGGCGGCGCAACCGCCAGTGACTGCCGCGGAGATTGGCGGCACAAAGATTTTCGGCGAGTTCATACACCCGTGGCAGGGCAAGCGCGTGGGGTATATCGGCGACTCTATCACCGACCCGCGCAACGGCGGCGGAAAAATCAAGAAGTACTGGCAATTCCTGCAGGAGTGGCTCGGCATGACGCCCTACGTCTACGGCATCAGCGGCCGCCAGTGGAACGACGTGGAGCGTCAGGCAACGCTGCTACATCAGGAGCACGGCGGCGAGGTGGACGCTATCCTTGTGTTCATGGGCACCAACGACTTCAACCACGGCGTGCCCATCGGCGAGTGGTTTATCGAGAGCGTGGAGCAGGTGTATGCCGCGCAGGGCAAGCCCAAGCAGCTGGAGACGCGCAGGAAGCGCACTCCCGTGATGAGCGATGACACTTTCCGCGGCAGGATAAACAAGGGGATGGCGGCGCTGAAGCGCCTGTTTCCCGACAAGCAGATTGTGCTGCTCACTCCGCTTCACCGCGCACTGGCAAATTTCAACGACAAGAACGTGCAGCCCGAGGAATGCTACCAGAACTGGTGCGGCGAGTACGTCGACGCATATATTCAGGCGGTTAAGGATGCCGGAAATCTGTGGGGTGTGCCCGTGATTGACCTCAACGCCGTGAGCGGACTCAACCCCATGGTGGAGCAGCAGCTCATCTATTTCCACGACCCGGCAAAGGACCAGCTTCATCCCAACAGCAGGGGGCAGGAGCGCATGGCGCGCACGCTTATGTATCAGCTGCTTGCGCTGCCGGGAGGGTTCTAAGCTCAAACCTCCGCTCCGCGGCGTTGTATCTCATGTCCTCGGTGTCGAAGTATTCGCCAATCTTTCCGTTATCGCTCAGCTCCCCGGGCGTGCCCGTGGCGAGCCCCTTTTCCCTGTCGAGCAGCCAAAGGCGGTCGGCGGTCATTATGGCGTGCTCCATGTCGTGGGTCGACAGAAACACGGTTTTGCCGAGTGTGCGGCTCAGGCGGCGCAGCAGAATCATGGTTTGCACCTTGCTGGGATAGTCGAGATAGGCGGTAGGCTCGTCGAGGATTATTATCGGCGTCTGTTGCGCTATAGCCTTGGCTATCATCACCTTTTGGCGCTCGCCGTCGCTGAGCGTCTGCATGCGGCGGTGTGCTAAGGAACCCACTCCCGTCAGCTCTATGCTCTCTTCCACTATGCGGCGGTCGCCGTCCGTCATCCGTCCCCAGAAGTCGGTGTACGGGCTGCGCCCCATCGCTATCACGTCGTAGGCGGTCATGCCCGTGATGTGGAAGTTGTCGGTGAGCACTATGCTTATCAGCTTTGCCAGCTCGGCGGGCGTGCAGCCGTTGAGGTCTCTGCCGTCCACGGTCACGGTTCCCGCCATGGCAGGCTGGAATGCCGCCAGTGTGCGCAGCAGCGTCGACTTGCCCGAGCCGTTGGGGCCGAGCAGACAAGTCAGCTCGCCCTTTTTCAGCGTGGCGCTGAGGTTGCTGCCAATTATCTTCACTCCCTTTTTCAGGCGGTAGCCCGTGGAGAGTCCCGTTATCGAAACTATGTCGCTGTTCATCGCTTATAAAATTCTTTTTGT
>JAUNSB010000121.1:0-11907 GCA_030539375.1 Prevotella sp. | reverse complement strand
TGTCACTTCTTTTGGGGCTCCGAAAGTGACAACTTTTTCTAGTATAAGTCACCCATTAAACAAATAAAATTATGAGAACAAGCTTTACAAAAGAAGACTTTACGGGAAAACTTACCACATTCTGGGACTACTGTTTCAACAACCAATGTCCGATGCACGACGACTGCATCCATTATGTCACGGGCATGTTTCTTGACGATGGGCACAACCGTGGCTGTGCCATTTTCCCGTCGGCATGTCATGACGGCAAATGCAAATATTTCAGACAGGCAAGGAAAATAAAAGTGGCATGGGGATTCAGCAAGCTGTTCCACGATGTCAGGCAACGCGACACCACCACGATACGCACGCTCATCAAAAAATATCTTGGAGGACACAGCACTTTCTACAGATATGCCAATGGTGAATACAAGCTCACGCCCGAGCAGCAGGAAGCGGTAACGGACATTTTCAAACAGCAAGGATATACCCAGAACCTGGAGTTTGACCACTACGAATACACGCCCGACCTGACGTGACACGGATTCCAGTGGAGTCCAAGCTACATGGACAAGATATCCAAACAGCTTGGACGATAAGTCCGGAGCCTCTGGACAATCCCAAAAACGTGCAAACAGCAGTGTGAAAAACTGACAATAAAAATCACAAAAACAAGAAAAAAGTATGAAATTTACAATAATCAGAACCAACAAGGCTAAACAGCTTTGCGTAACCACAATAACAATCGACCGTTTTCTCAAACGCATAGCCAAGGATGACTCCAAGGCAAAGGTGACAATGTTCAGGAGAGAGGCACCGTTCTTGAACGGACAATACGACGAGTATGCCGACTACCTGAATATACACAGGGTGTACCCTGCCGCAGAATTTACGAAAGATGCCAACGGCAATCTGATGTTTAAGACATGTAACGGTCTGCTTCTGATAAAAATCAGCGAACTAAGGAGCGAGGCTGAGATCAGCATGGCAAAACAGACGGTGGCACAGCTGCCGATGACATTTGCCGCAATAACGGGAGCCGACAACAGCAGCCTCATTGTCCTTGTGCGCATAGCCAAGAGCGACGGCTCGCAACCTGATACCGAAGCCGACGCAGAGCAGCTCTACCGCATGGCGCTCGATATCGTTCTGCCCGTATTTACCACAATCACAGGCGGAAAGGTGCAAAATATAGAACCATCGCTGAAGGACAATTTTATCATGACATTGGATGCTGCACCTTATTATAATAAAAATGCAACACCAATAATGGTGTCAGGCGTAAGACGTGTTCACGACGGAACGAGAGACGTGGCTGACAACGGGATGTATGACGACTACGAATACGTATATCGCAAGACCGATGCAGAAGTGCGTGACGAAATGAACAGATCGTCTATAGAGTGGACTGACTCGACCGAACGCATAAAAGCCATCATAGCATCGCTCTCCGCACGGCTGTGCCAACTGGGATTTCCTGAGGAAGAGACATTCACACATATCAGAAGACACAACTGGAGCAAGCTCCCGATTGACAGCCTGCGCCAGATTGTAAGCGTGGCTTATGCTGAAAATGCTCCTGCCGACGACATGCCACAAAAGCACGACAACCGCAACAAGTCGGGCAAGGGACGTGAGGAAATAATGCAGATGATAAACTTTCTGCAGAGCCGCTATGTATTCAGATACAACAAGGTGAAAAAATGCACGGAATTTCGTACCAACGACACCTATACCGGCACATTTCAACCACTATGCCCGCGGGTACAGAAACGCATGACCATAGAGGTGCAGATGGCAGACATACGGGTGAGCATCAAGGATGTGCACAATTTCTTGGAGTCCGACCTCATAAAGAGCTACGACCCAGTGGATGACTATCTCTACGGATATTGCTCGGGACAATGGGACGGCAAGGACCACATCAGGGCACTGGCACGCACTGTACCCACAAAGACCCCTCACTGGGAAGACTGGTTCTACACATGGTTCTTGGCAATGGTAAATCAATGGCGCGGTTATGGCAACCGCCTGTACGGCAACAGCGTGGCACCACTGCTCATCTCGGCACAAGGCTACAACAAAAGTACATTTTGCCGCAGTCTCATACCACCCGAACTGCAATGGGGATACAACGACAACCTTCTGCTCTCAGAAAAGCGGCAGGTACTGCAGGCTATGTCGCAGTTCCTGCTCATCAACCTCGACGAGTTCAATCAGATTTCGCCCACCGTGCAGCAGGGGTTCCTGAAAAATATCATCCAGCTGCCAAGCGTCAAAGTGAAACGCCCGTATGGCACCAGCGTGGAGGAGTTTCCAAGACTGGCGTCGTTCATCGCAACGAGCAATCTCACCGACATTCTCGCCGACCCTT
The DNA here is from genome assembly GCA_030539375.1 of Prevotella sp. Lineage (GTDB taxonomy): Bacteria > Bacteroidota > Bacteroidia > Bacteroidales > Bacteroidaceae > Prevotella. The sequence continues at coordinate 9,554 of JAUNSB010000121.1, read as the reverse complement.
CGGGCAACCGCCGCTTCATTGGCGTGGAGCTGACAGCCCCCATCGATGTGAGCGTGAAACCCAATCACCGACAGCTCTTTGCACAAGCCCTTCACGCCCTGGAACATCACGAAAAAGCATATTTCGACGATGTTCAGACCAAACTGCTGATGCAGCACAACACACAATTTGCAATTGTCACACCCATCGAGCAGTATTTTGATGAATATTTTGCCCCGGCAGACAATGAAAATGAAGGTAAATATATGACAACGGCTGCAATTTTTGACTATTTGAAGCAAAAAATCGGCTCTTCCATCAAGGTACACAGCATCATAGGCTTCGGCAGAATGCTTGCAAACCGCCCCGATATTATCCGCCACCGTACGAAAAAAGGCTTTGTATATCTGGTAGTTACATTAAAATAGTTTTATTCACGAATAGATACAGATTGGTGATAGATAAAAATCTATCACCAATCTATCACCCTTTTTACAGGTTTATAATAAGCTGAAAATATGCGGTTTACCACATCAAGGGTGACAGATGATAGATTTTTCCTAAAAATAAAAAATTCACGTAAAATTATTTAACTTGCATTATTCATACTGTTCCGTAACGAAAGGGCTAAATGGCTGTGCATCAGTGTAAGCACAGCAATGACGATGCAGAATGTAGTAAATCCTACTTTCCAAGAGGAAGAGCGAGCATTGCGCTGAGGTGCTGCCAGTTAGTCATTGCAGTAGGACATAGTATGAATAATGCAGGTTAAAAACCTTCACATGACAAAAAACATTAAAATTTTATTATATATTTTGTTATCTGCCCACTTATTTGTATTTTTGCAAAAATATTTAATCAACAGGCAAAGACGAATATGACAGACTATCTCACACCAAACAGTAGAAGACGGATGCCAGAAGGCATACAGTCGTTTGAGGAGTTGAGAAAAGGCAACTATGTTTATGTTGACAAGACAGACATTGTGTGGCAACTGGCAAACGGCAGGAAGTTCAACTACCTCAGCCGTCCGCGCCGTTTCGGCAAGTCGTTGCTCGTTGACACCCTTGGCTGCTATTTCGAGGGCAAAAAAGAGCTATTCGAGGGACTGAGGATCATGGAACTGGAGAAGGAGTGGAAAGTCAGTCCCGTAATACGTCTCGACATGAGCTGCGCGGGAGCATCGGCGGAAGAGCTGACAAGCTACCTCAACTCTACATTCAGGAGACTGGAAAGAAAATATAACATAGAGACCTTTGCTGGCGACAGCCTTACAATGCGTTTTGAGAACATTCTCGCCACCGCAAGCAATGAGGGTGAGAATCCCGTGGTGATACTTATCGATGAATATGACTCGCCGCTGCAACACTCATGGCACACTCCCGAGCATGAGGCATGCACGGCAATTTACAGGTCTGTGTTTGCCCTGTTGAAGGCATGCACGAGATATGAGCGTTTTGTGTTCCTCACGGGTATCACCAAGTTCACCCAGATATCGCTTTTCTCTGTACTAAACAACCTGACAAATATCAGTTTCTTTCCAGAATATGCAACTCTGTGCGGCATCACGAAACAGGAAATACGCGACAATCTCATGCCCGAGATAGAGGCGATGGCAAACAAAAACGGATGGACTGTCGAGCAGACATTTGAGAAGCTGAGATACAACTACGACGGCTATCATTTCAGCAAAGGCAATATGGTGGATGTATATAATCCGTTCAGCATGGTTTTGGCTCTGGCGCAAGGGGAAATCAGCAATTACTGGGCATCATCGGGCGCTACATCCCTTCTTCCGAAATTTGTAGACAATCTTGAGACACAGATAGAGAACCTTGAAAGGACATACGTAAGAAAATTTATTTTGGAAAGCTCTGACGTTACCGGCGGCGGTGCAAACCTGTTCCTCTATCAGTCGGGATATCTCACCATCAAAGACTTTAATGAGGGGGGCTATTATCTCGGTATTCCTAATAACGAGATACGACAGGCTTTATATAATATCGTCATCCCTGCTTTGACATTCCGCAGTCAGAATGAAGTTATTACAGAGCAGGACATGCTTTTAGATGCCATGAACTACGGCCGCGTGGATGAGGCAATGAATATACTGAAGGCAATGGTTGCCGATGTGCCCTACAGCAACAAGAAGTTAGTGAACATGGGCATGGAGGAGCGCTACCGCTTTATCATCAGCTGCATATTCCGCTCCATCGGACTGCGCACGGAGGTGGAGCACATGATGAGCAGCGGCAGAATTGACATTGTTTCCTGGGCGATGAACGCTATCTACGTGATAGAGCTGAAGCTCCAGAACAACGGAGGACTGGAAGCCGCCAAGCAACAAATTCTGCAAAATCAATACACTGAACCGTTTAAAGATGATGTACGTGAGGTGATACCACTCGCCATAGAGCTGGATGACAACGGGAAAGGGCTGCTGCGACATACAAATGATTTAACGGTTAAAAGATGAAAATACTCTTCTATTGTGACACGGTGTTCGGGTATGGCGGAGTGGAGCGCGTACTCTCTGTCATTGCAAAGGCAATGACAGAGCATCATGATGTTACGATATTGAGCACCGACTAATGTAAATGCAAAAAAGGATTCTCATGAGCCAAAATCAAAACAATAATTGCATTGTCATAATTCCAGTTTACAAAGAAACTCCTTCATTATGGGAGACAGAGTCTTTTTTCCAATGTATCTCAATATTGGGAATGCACAACATATGCATTTTGACATATAAAGAACTTAATTTGATTAACTACATTAAGATTATTGGCAAAACAAAAGTCACCATACAGACTGAGTTCTTTGATAAAGACTATTTTAATAGCTTAAACGGCTACAACAGGCTAATGATGAGCTACAAGTTCTACAATAGATTCAGGCAATACTCATATATGCTGATATATCAATTGGACGTATATGTGTTTAAGGACGAACTGAACGCATGGTGCGCTAAAGGATATGACTATATAGGCGCTCCGTGGTATAAAGATTTTAAATATTCACATCACGACGGCAACATTAATACACTTATGGTTGGGAACGGAGGTTTTTCTTTAAGAAAAGTTTCAACATTTATAAATCTTTTTGAAGAGAATCCAAAAGTTAAAAACATTGGAATGCTTTTCAAAGAAACCAAATTACTATCAGTAAAAAGCGTGCTGAAATTTCTTGCTGCAGCGGTTTGGGGATATAACAATTATTTTAAAAATTATATACAATATCACAAAATAAGACTATATGAAGATCAATTTTTCTGCCTGAATTTGGCTAAAACAAATTGCTCTTTAAAAACAGCACCAGTATCTGAAGCCATCAAATTCTCATTTGAGCAAGGACCTGAATATTTATATAACTTAAATAACAAACAATTACCATTTGGATGTCACGCATTTGAGAAAAATGAGTTTAATTCTTTTTGGGTAAAATTCATAAAACCAAAATACAATGTTAATATCAATAATTACGATAAACTATAACAATGAAAAAGGATTGGCAAAAACTATAAATAGTGTAGTAAGCCAAACCTTCCATGATTATGAATACATAATTGTGGACGGAGGGTCAACTGATGACAGTACTAACATCATAAAATCATATTCTGACCACATATCCTATTGGGTGTCAGAAAAAGACAATGGCATATATAACGCCATGAATAAAGGGACTCAACAAGCAAAAGGCGATTATATACTTTATCTTAATTCTGGAGACTGCCTATATGACACCAATACGCTAAACTTAATAAGCCAGCACACTGGTAATGACATTATTTTGGGATGGAGAAAAACTGACAAAGGAATTATAGAAACATTCAACAAAAACATAACTGCACTTAGTCTCTTTGAAAATGGCTTCTTTCATCAATCTGCATATATAAAACGTACATTGGCTCTCCAATACCCGTATAATGAGCAAAGAAAGATAGTCAGTGACTGGCAATTCTTCTTCCAAACAATAATATTAAAATACTGCAGCTATACCATTATAGAACACCCATTATGCATATACGATACGACAGGAATAAGCTGTACAGACACACACACTGCATACATTGAAAAAGGTGAAATATTAAAAGAATTGCTTCCTGAAAGAATATATGTAGACTATTTACGCTTCATGAGAATAGATTCACCGATATTGAAGCTTATTCCAGAATTCTACAAATACACAAATTTGCATAAAATCATCTACAATATTGATTTAACAATATTAAAGGTTCATAAATTTGTAAGAAAAATCACAAGACGATGAAAGCTATGAAAATTGTATATTTATATCATTCTATTGCCATAAAGGGGGGATTAGAAAGAGTACTGTCAGACAAGATGAATTATCTTGCCGATAATACTAATTTTGAAATTTATTTTATTACTTCGGATCAAGGGAATCAGGAATTTTCATACCCTTTATCTCCCAAAATCCATCATACAGATCTTGGAGGAATAAAATATTTTTCAATATACAAAAAGAAATATCCATTACGTCTTTGGCTCATTCACAAATTTGAGAAAGATTACAGAAAACGACTGACCAACAGATTAAAAGAAATAAAACCGGACATTATTATAAGTAATACAACATTAAATATAGCATTGATTGCAAACTTGAAAATCAATGCAAAAAAGATATTAGAATCACATCTTGCAAAAGATGCCATAATAAAAGCGGGCAAAAATCATAAGAATATCAATATTATTGAATATATGCTGAAATCAATATTTGATAAATATACATATAGAATAATAAACAAATACGATCAGATGGTTGTTCTCACTGAAGAGGATAATAAAGCATGGCTAAATATATGCAATACAACAATAATTGCAAACCCGTTAACGTATTACCCTAAAATATTTATAAAAAATAAAAAGAACAACACCATTATATGTGCAGCACGTCTATACCAAGAAAAAGGGATTGATTTACTTATAAAGGCATGGAGCACTATTCATAACAAATATCCGTCATGGCATATTGACATTTACGGCAACGGTCCTTTATACAAAGAGCTGTCCATAATGTCGGAAGAGTATGGCGTTGACAATTCTATTCATTTTTTTCCACCAACAAATAATATATATGACAAATACAAAGAAGCTGATTTTATGGTTTTATCCTCCCGTTATGAAGGATTCGGACTTGTCATAGCTGAAGCTATGTCATGCGGAACCCCATGTGTGGCGTTTAATTGTCCTTCAGGACCTAATGAAATTATAACAGACGGTTTTGACGGATTAATTGCCCAAAACAGTGATATTAACGATTTAGCAGAAAAGATGGAATGGATGATAACCCATGAACACGAACGCAAGGAAATGGGGATAAAAGCAAGAGAAAGCGCAAAACGCTATACAAAAGAACATATAATGCAACAATGGATAGAATTGTTCAATCAAATAACCATTTTACAGCCCAAAACAAAATGAAAATAGTATACATATATACCGCCTTAACCTCATTTGGAGGCGTTGACAGAGTCTTAACACTAAAGGCTAATTATCTTGCTGATAAATTAGGACACGATGTCTATATTATTACCGACTCGCAAGCTGGTAGACCACCAGTATTTCCATTATCGTCAAAGGTACACCATATAGACCTTAAAACAGACTTTGACGAGCAATATCACTACGGAATCATAAAACGGTATTTCTGCTACCGCAGGCTAATGAAGCAATACCGCCAGCGTCTGGAGAGAACACTTTATGAAATAAAACCAGACATAGTGTCAACAACATGCGGACGAGACTTAGACTTTCTTACTGACATCAAAGATGGAAGTAAAAAAGTTGGCGAGTCTCACATAGCAAAACAATATTGCAGAAACTTTCATTTGATGGAAGCACGTGGCGGTATATATAAAATAGTGGCAAAATACTGGAGAAAAAAACAAGAAAAAGCCATATCAAGACTTGATGAATTTGTAGTATTGACTGAGCATGACGCCCAAAGCTGGAAGACAATAAGAAAAGCTCGGATAATCCCCAATCCACTTACATTTTTTTCAGCACCCAAAAGCATGTGCACATCAAAAAATATAATTAGTGTCGGAAGATTAAACGAACAAAAAGGATTTGAAAGACTGATAGAAGCATGGACAAAGATAGCTGACAAGCACCAAGATTGGACCGTAAACATATATGGCAACGGAGAAGAAGAACAATGGCTAAAACAAAAAATTAATGATAAAAACATTCAAAATAGTTTTTTTATAAACACCCCAACAGACAAAATATTAGAAAAATATTGCGATAGCTCTCTATATGTCATGAGCAGCCGTTTTGAAGGATTACCCATGGTTTTACTTGAAGCCATGTCATGCGGACTGCCATGTATTTCATTCAACTGCCCCCATGGTCCGGCAGAAATAATAGAAAATGGTGTAAACGGTATTCTTGTTGAGAACGGAAACATTGAAAAATTGGCTGAAGCCATAGAAGAACTAATTGTCAATGATGAAAAACGTATAGCAATGGGGAGAAACGCTCATCAGTCAGTGCAAAAATATTCACCTGACAATATTATGAGCATATGGATGGAACTTTTTAACAAACTAAGAAATGAGTAAGAAAATATTATATGTTTTAGGCGGCAACAGTTCTGCAAACGGGATGTCAGCAGTAATAAGCCAGAAGATGAATTATCTGGCAGCACACACTGATTATGAGCTGACAGCGTTATTAACGGAATCATTTAATTACCCCATGTATTACCCTCTTAACGAAAAAATCAAAGTAATAAATTTCAATATAAATTTTGATGAACTTGACACATTACCCATATACAAAAAAACATGGAGGTATAGAAAGAAACAAAAAGAGTATAAGCAGAAATTTACAAATTTACTTATTAAAAAAAATTACGATATTGTTGTTTCTGCCATGAGACGTGAAATCAATTTTTTAACAAAAATCAAAGACGGCAGTAAAAAAATCGGTGAGTTACATTTTAACCGAAGCAGCTATAGAATATTTAATGCTCCATTTTTCCCTAAAAAAATAAATAAGATAATCACAAATGTTTGGCAGAATCAATTAATAAAACAAATAAGACTGTTAGACAGATTTATTGTGCTCAGCAATGAAGATGCAAAGGCATGGGGCAATATAGGAAATATAGAAGTCATCCCCAACCCAATAAAAAGCTATCCTGACAAGACATCAAGCTGCGATAATAAGAAAGTTATTGCTGTAGGAAGGTACACATGGCAAAAAGGATTTGACATGCTTATTAAGGCATGGGAACAAGTTGACAAAAAGCATCCTGACTGGGAATTACACATATACGGCTCGGGAGATAAAACCAATTATCAAGAGATTGCCGGTCATGGGGTATTCTGCCATAATGCCGTAAAAGACATATATGCAAAATATCAGGAATGCAGTATCTTCGCATTCTCATCAAGATATGAAGGTTTCGGCCTTGTACTTGCAGAAGCTATGAGTTGCGGTATTCCAGCTGTTTCTTTTGCATGTCCATGTGGTCCCAAAGACATTATAACTAATGATGGAATTCTCGTCACACCAGACAATATTGAAGAATTTGCATCTGGAATATGCAAATTAATTGAAAATGAAACGCAAAGAAAGGAAATGGGGGAAAATGGTCATATAAACATGAAACGATTTGAAGAAAACGCCATAATGCAAAAATGGATAAAGGTGTTTAACCTGCATTATTCATAGACTCTCCTACTGCGAGCCCTAATTGGCAGCACATCTGCATAATGTTCACTCTTCCTCATTGGAAGTAGGATTTACTACATCCAGCATCGTCATGGCTGTGCTTTTACTGCTGCACAGCCATTTAGGACTCTCGTAACAGAAAGCTATAAATAACGCAGGTTAAACACTGAATGTAACTACCGAAATTAGATAAATAGAAACAAGACTCATACAAAATAAAAGTTTCATAATGACTTGTAATAATTAATTAAAATATCAGTGCAAGCTGAAACATTGTACTTTGTCTTGATATGTTCTTTTAATGTTGGTTGTTGACTTTCATTAACCATTGCATCAACAATAGCCCTGCCAATAGAATCAATATCGTATGGATTAACCTTATACGCTAAGCCATCGGGATAATATTCTTTGGGACCTCCTAAATTTGTTATCACAATATTGCATTCATGCACAGCTGCCTCAAGAGCTACCAATCCGACACCTTCATTAATACTGGGCAAAGCAAATACTTTTGCACACATATAAAGGTCTTGCAATTCACTGTCACTGACAAAACCTCTTATTTCTATATTTGGTGCATTGCCAATATGTGTCACAAGCCTCTTTCGGGACTCCTCATTTCCCGTATTTCCAACAAGAACCAAAGGAAAGTTATATTTTTTTGCAGCTTCAATAAGTCGGAATACATTTTTGCGCTCTTGCGTCATCGTACCAACAAACAAACAAAAATTTTCTTTTTTTACCTTTGTAGAAACAGGAATATCTCTGTATGATAATGGAACTATTGCTATTTTGTTTTGGGGTATGCCATAACCTCGATAAAGATAATCTGCTTCATATTGTGTACGAGCAAAAAAAAGTTTTATATCCGATTTCAATTGACGTAAAGCATAATTTTGCGAAAAAAGCCGTAAACGCGAGCATCCGAAAAATGTCGCAAGCCTATATTTCCACATAGGAGTATTTGTGTCTATAATTGGAGAAAACACAAAATTGGGATTCATTCGACTTCCCCAATGTATCATGTCATAATTCCAAAGCCCCAATCCAAAAACATGAATTACATCAAAACTTTTCCAATCATAATGTCCCCACGAATTTATGCAAATGACATCGTGACCTTTTCGTTCTAACTCATTTCGCCAAATTTCAGCTTGCATCTTACTTCCATCACCAGCCCCCATATAACAGGCACCAGGATACATTATATATGCTATTTTCATAATTCACAGTTTTTTAGCTCTTTTGCGAAATATCTGGAAACTATAATTTCAAAGTTCATCTAACAATTGTCTTGCAGTCATCCGTTTTATACCTTTCTCCCGTGCCTCTTTGACCTCCATCAGTCCCTGACGAATACCTGCAAGAATCTCTTCCTTGCTTATAAATTCTTCCGATTCCGCCTTCCGCTCCTTCGCAAGCGTGCGCTCAAGCGAGCGTTTCAGAGATTTTATTACAGATACGCTATTGACATTGCAGATTGAGGAAATCAGCGCCAGCTTTTCTGCCTGTAAATCAATTGTAGTTGTTCTCATATTTTTTGTTTTACGCCTGCAAAGTTATTAAAAAAAAATGAAGAATGAAGAATTTTCGTGCAAATCGAATGGAAAATTAAGCTTTCTTAATTATTCTGAGGTGCAGCTGAAAATCAATATTATCAATGAAGAAACAACGTTCGGCGGCCGAAGGGGAAGCCAATGAAGAATTATTACACTGCGACAATTTTTAAATGTTTTTTATGCCGAGATGCAAGTAATTATTAAACAATCAACAGATTATTTAATATTTCTTTTGTGCATTCAGAAATTATTTGTATACCTAAAATCCGCAACTATCATCCAATACACGATTAAGGGTAGATTTATGAGTCGT
>JAUNSB010000013.1:0-57397 GCA_030539375.1 Prevotella sp. | reverse complement strand
TATGTTCTTTTGCCGATGAACATATGTTCTTTTTGCTGTAAAAACGGGCAAAAAAGCCGATTTTTTAATGTCTTTTTGTGAAGAAGGGAATGTTTATTATTCTAACTACTTGATTAATAATACAATACAAAACCTTGAAATTTCGCGTATTTGAGACCGAGGATACAGTTGGTGAATTTCGCGCGATTCTCAGAAGGCATTTTGTCATAATAAATCCGAATATAACGAGTCGGACAGGTCAGACTGGTCGGACAAGTCAGACAGGTCTGACAGCCAGAACAATCACAAAAATAATGGGCTGCAGCACACGCCGCAGCCCACTGTCATTAAGTATGTTATCAAGGAGATTATTATTTTGCAATATACTTCTTGCCGTTCTTGATGTAAAGTCCCTTAGGAGTCTTTATTTCCTGACCGGCGAGGTTATACATCTTTCCGTTGGCACCTTCAGCCTTAACGTCGGCAATGCCTGTATAGCTCTCAGCGTCCATGAACATGATATTGTAAACATACTGCTTGCCGGCTATCTCGAAGCACATTGCACCTGTCTTTACAAACGGAAGCTCAATATCTTCAGAAAGCTCAACCACCACGTAGTATTTTCCGCCTTCGTTCTTGAATGTAAGAGTGATATTGCCGTAAGGATCATACTCTCCGCTGAGGTTGAAGAACAATCCGTTAGCAGCGGATGTTGGCTCAGAATAGAGTCCAGATGCGAGCATTCCCCTCAGATAGTAGTTATCCTTATTCATAAGGTCGTCTACAGTCACGCCCAGAGCCTTGGCAGCAGCCTCAAGATCAATCTCACACTGTGATGATCCAAAACCTTCAACCTGCACTCTGAGAGTTTCCTCACCAACCTTCTCTGCCTGCTCAAGGCTTGCAACGAAGGCTACAGAGAATGCAACCTCTATCATCTTGCCTGTCTCCTCATTCACAAGGAACAGACTTGCAGTGAATGTCGAACCAACTTCGTTCTTACTCGGATACTGATATACATCGAACACACCTGTTGTGGTATTCCAGCAGATGCCCACAGGAGCATCCTCACCCCACGCATGACCACGGCCTTCCTGACTAATCCAAACTCCAGGAGCAGGATTACAGAGATACTGTGTATAAGGAGCATACTTATCGCCGCCTTCAGCGATTACTTCATCGGGATTCATAATATAGAGCTTAGGCTCAGATGTGCCGATAAGCTCTTCACACTGTGCAGGAGTGAGAGTGAAATGAGTCTGGTCAACCAGATACTCGGTGGCAGAAGCAATCACCTGAACGGCGGCAGGCTTTCTTGTCACAGCTTCCCATGCTTCCTGAGACCCCTTATCCTTATGCACCACACTAATATTGAGATTCACTGTGTAGCATTTGTCCCCCTCAGGGTTGAGGAAGTATATTTTGGCAGAATACTTGGTATCAATCTTTTCCGGAATACCTTCATACGGTCCAACGTTCAATACCGAATAGTCCTCCTCAGCCGGTTCCCAGAAGAATGCACAAGTTGAGCCCCAAGTGGTTACAAAACCGTTCTCATCAAACCAGTAGCCACCATTAGATGTGTAGTCACCTGCGTAGAGCGAGTTCTCGTCTTTCTGCATCTTTGGCTCCAATCCTGCTGTCTCCACACCGAGAGCCGCCGCTATGGCAGCAATATCCACATTCACCTTCACTGTCTGATAAGCCACAAATGTGTCATCTATAGTCACATCAATGTCTGCATTACCAACGCTTGTCAGCTCATCAAGTCCCTTTGCTGGAGCTTCCACAAACTTCACATTAATGTTGAGTTTGTAATACTTGTCACCATAGATAATATAAAACTCAGCCTTTGAGACTTCATCAACTTTGTTTGTGCCAGGATATTGTCCAAGGTTGCATGTAAGCGCAGCCGTTGCTGCATCGAGCTTAAACGCCTCCAGGAAGATTGAGCAATCGGCTCCATAGGCAGCGGCAGCCACATAGTCTGAAGGCTCGCCCTGATGCTCATGTCCTTGCGGATACTGTGTGCGGCGCAGCCACCATCCAGGAGCAACACCAGAAGTAGTTTCATTTGTAAGCTGGTCTTGCATCACACCAAGCTCAGTGTCATACAAATTTGTATACAGCAGTTTACTCAAGACAGGAGCCAACGCAGCTGCATCGGTACCAAGAAGCTCAGCTACGCCTGAAAGGTCGAAAGACAGCGGTGTGGCATCATAGCTCTGATGGGTGAAACGCTCCACATCAAGAGTCTTCTCGCCAACCATTGTCATTGTACCAAGCCCTGAACGGAGCACTGTCTTTGGCTCCGGAGCATCGGGAAGGGCAAGGATATTAAATGTAATGTCAAAGGTAGCCTGTTTGCCGTTGTAATTAAGCACAGCTGTAAACTTAGCCTGCTCACCACCTACAAACACACCTGGCATCTGACCTGTGAACACCGCGAACACATCGTTCTCGGCATCCCAATTTGAACCTGCGAAAATTTTCGAAGCGTCACCATATTCCACTACATTGCCTTCTGCATCCAACCACATCTCACCAGGATTGCCTGTCCAGCTTACATTGTCGGCTGGGGCAAATGCGCCTGTAGAGCCTTTTACCTGAAACATCGGAGTGCCCTCTTGTGGAGCAGGCTCGCCCTCTTCAGGTGCAATGCTGTTATGCCACGCATCGAGCGCAGCCACAAGGGTGGTGGCATCGGTGCCAAGCGTCTGTGCCACATCTGTCAGCTTGAACTCTGCCGTCACAGAGCTGTAATCAGTAGTGGGATACTGTTGCACTGTTTGCGAAAACTGTGCGTTTGCAGCCACCGACACTAATGTCGCGGCCGCTGTGAGCAATAATTGTCTCACTCGTGAAATTTCCGTAAATAATTTCATACTCAAGTTAATTAAAAGTTATTAATAATGTTGTAGTTTTTGTCATAATCTGCACGGTGTAGTTTTAAAAGTCTGTGCAAATGTACGGAAAAAGATGTTTGCGGTATAACAAAATAGTCTCATTTAATATAAACGGGACTATATTGCCATAAGTTGAGACGATTTTTGCATCGTCAAAACAAAAAAGTACTTCTCTTGCATACGTCAGGACTATTTTGAATATCTATATTAAAATAAAGGAGTACCTTTGCAGCGTCAAAACTAACGAACAACGAAGTAAACCTAAGAAGACAATGAAAAAAAGTTTAAAAAACGCCGGCTGCAAGGCTCTGATGATAATGACACTTGCCGCTGCCGCAAACACCACTCAAGCTACATCGCTGGGCAAGAAGACAGAACTGGCAAAACTTGCCTCAAAGACACTGGCATCGGTGGAGTCGGACAACAACAGGCCGTCGACAATCAACGACAATGCCTTCAAGCCCACAACGCCTTACTGGAGCAGTTTCACTACCTCCGACAACTACGGAAGCACGGAATACGTGGAACTGCAGTGGGACTCGAACAGTCTGATTGAGGAGTGCAGAGTGTACTGGGCGCAGGACGGCACCAACATAGAATACCCCACCGAGGCTTATCTCAGCCTATGGACTGGACGGGAATGGATAAAAGCCGAGACTCTCGGAGCCGCTGACCCGCAAAACGACGGTATGTCGAAAAACACAGGACTGAGCATAACCACCAACCGCCTGAGAATATACATGAAAAGCAACAAGGCATGCGGAATACACGAGGTGAGGCTCTACGGCTACCGCACGGAAGGCTGCACGCCTGCAACGCTGAGCGACGAGAGCACGACAAAGCCGATGGTTAGCGGAGCAAGCGTGACACTAAGCCCACAACTGACACTGCCCGAAGGCGAGGAGGAAGAACCGCTGTGGACATGGACACTGCCCGACGGCAGCCATAAACACGAGCCAACAGTGGAGGCTGACCGCGCAGGACAGTACACGGCAGAGTATCAGCGGCAATGCGGAGCGGTGACATCGCTGACATACACGGTGTTCAATCCCGCCGAAACATACAAGTGGCCCGAATACTCGCCGACGCTCGACTACGACTACCGCTCAGAATATCCCTCACTGGAGCCACCGACAAAGTTCCTGCCTGAGGACAACAACCAGAAAGGTTATCTGGCCGACGGCTGGTGGGCAATAGCCTGGGGACCAAAGACAAGCAGCTATGTGACCGAGACAGCCAAGAAGAACATTCTGAAAAAGATGAATGAGGACTTCGCATACTTCCGCGACGTGATGGGCTGGCCGCCAGACAAAAGAGCACGCAGCGGTTACTACAGCACAATATATGTATACGGAAGCGGACTATACTCAGACCCAGCCGACTCTACGGCCACGGGAGGATGGCAGTCGGCAACATGGCACAACGGCGAGAGCTGGCCGATGGTAAACATAAGCTACTATCCCATAGCGTGCTTCGACCCGAAATTCACATACGGCAAATATCACAACGCAGCCGTGAACGACCAAACATTCCAGCAAAATGCCTGCGTACACGAAGGAATACACGCCATATTCGCCGACCTGGAGGGCTGCAAGGAGTCGGCATGGTATCAGGAGGCTGGCAACACATGGCTGCAGGCAGAGGCGGAAGTGCTGAAGACAGGAAAGACGCCTACAAGCATGGGATTTCTCAGCGCAGGCAACATGATTGCCCCGTTTATGCCGATAGAATGCTACTCGGGCTGGCTGCTCGACGGCAGTTTCGGAGGTCCGAGCGCAGAGGGAGTCAACATGTACAACTCCAGCGGACAGGTGTGTACATGGCGCAACCTGCTGGGAGGAGTGCAGTATGGAGAACTGTTCCCCCACTTCGTGAGCGAGATTCTTGGCAAGGGCAGCATAGCGTGGATATGGCGCAACTGCAAGGGCAGAGTGCTCGAAGGCATGGCAAGCAAACTTGGCGACAAGCAAATGCGCAGGCTAATAAGGGAATACCGCGTGCGTCAGGCTATGATTGACGTTGGAATGTGGTCGAACGCATGCCGCAAGCTCATCGATGACAACTGGTTGGTGAGCATAAAGCAGGAATGGTCGCCATACAGCCAGGCAGTGCAGGAATGGAAGGCAACGCCATACGTAAACATGTATAAGGACGAGGAAATGGGCGAAGGCTGGTACAAACCTGAAAGCCGCACCACTCCAGGCTGGAGCGGTGCCAACCAGATACCACTTCACGTGAGCGGCAACGAGGGCGACGTGATAAGCCTGCACTTCAAGCCGCTGGGCGAGAACATGGTGTGCCAGCTGGCATACAGGGCTGAGCGCACGGGAAAAATCCACTACTCGCAGCCTGTGGAGGGCGAGGGCGACGTGATAATGCAGCTCGCCAACAAGCCTGCCAACGGTGTTGTTATCGCCGTGGTGTGCAACACCGACTATATATATAAAGGTGAAGACACGAGAAAGGCACACTTCGACTACCGCCTGAAGATGGGGCAGAACGTCTACCAGCCTGCAAAGGCACAGCTGCAGTGGTACAACTACCGACAGACCATCAAGGACAACACTTTCACGGGCATTGAGACCGCGGAGACGGAGCCTACAGCAGCGGAGTTTGAGATTGTTACGGACAAAAGCGTGGTAAGTGCCGGCGAACAGCTGCACGTAAGCATCAAGGTTGCTGGAGCACTGCAGGTGCCCGTGGTGATAAGCGACATGTCGGGCAGAGCCATAGCACGCAAAAGCTTCACAAGAAACGGAATGATGGAAATACCGGCCTCAACGGCACAGGGCATATACATCATATCAGCCTACAACGGACACGGGCACGCAGCAAAGAAAATCGTGGTGAAATAGAAAAATAAAAAACAAATATTATGACAAGACATTATCCAAAAATCAAAAGAGCAGGAGCAAAGGCGGCAATAGCCGTTGCCCTGCTTTCAGGCACATGGATGATACAGTCGTGTGAGAAAGACGTTCTGGAAGGACAGCCTACATGGCTCGGCAACTCAATCTACGAGAGGCTGGAGCAAGAGGGCAACTTCACAGTGACGCTGCAGCTCATCAACGACCTTGACCAGACCGATGTGCTGAGACAGACAGGAAGCAAGACGCTCTTCGCAGCCGACGACCAAGCCTACGAGGAGTTCTTCCGCAACAACCCTTGGGGAGTGAGAAACTATGCGCAGCTGACCAACGCACAGAAAAAGCTGCTGCTCAACAGCGCGATGATCAACAACGCCTACCTCATAGAACTGCTTAGCAACGTGAGCGGCAACCCGCCGGCAGAGGGACAATGCATGAGACGGGAGTCGGCAGCATCGGTGTTCGACACAATATCGCGCATAAAGCCTGAAAACATGCCAAACACACAATACTGGGCTAAATACAAGAACAAAGGCAACGGCATAGTGCTGCTGCGCGACAACACCACCAAACCGATGATACACTTCCTTCCTGCCTACATGCAGCTGAACGGCATCACGGGCAACGACCTGGCAACGCTCACCAACGGCGAGTCGACCACCATCTCCGACTCATGGGTGAACGGAAAGAAAGTGACTGAGGCAGACATCGCCTGCAAAAACGGATACATACACAAGGTGGACGGAGTGATGACATCGGCAGACAACATGGCGGAGATTATCGGCAGCCACGCTAACATGTCGACATTCAACAGCCTGCTCAACAGATTCACGGCACCCTACTACGACGAGAGAGCCACGATGGAGTATAACCGTCTGTATAACAACAACGACTCAGTGTTTGTGCTGCGATACTTTGCCAACACCACAAACACAGGCTATTACAACTCACCGTCGTCGGGCGAACTGAACAGCGATCCCGACGGAAACATGGTGGACGCACAGCTGCTGTTCGACCCAGGATGGAACCAATACATATTCTCAAACACCACGGGCAAGGACCTCCACTATGATGCTGGAGCAGTGCTCGTGCCAAGCAACAATGCCCTCGACCGCTGGTGGAACAACGACGGCAAGGTGCTTCAGGACATGTATGGATCATGGGAAAACGTGCCGTTAAAAGTGCTCGTGAAACTGCTCAACATCAACATGATAAGCACATTCTCGGAAACAGTGCCGTCGAAGTTCGACAATATCGTTGACAACACCACAAAGGTGAGCCTCGGCATAAAGCCAGCTGACGTGGACAGCTGTTTTATGGGCTGCAACGGCGTGGTGTACTTATTAAATAAGGTGTTCAGCCCCGCCGACTATTCATCGGTGTCGTTCCCGGCACTCGTAAACGAAAACACCATGAGCATAATCTACTGGGGAATATCCAATCTGGAATTTGAACCCTATCTTAACTCCATGGATTCATACTACAGCTTCATCATACCTACAAACGATGCCATGCTGCAGTATGTAGACCCGTGTTCCTACGGCAATCCTAACACAATACTCTATCAGTTCTACTATGACAAGGAGACAAAGAGCGTGAAAGCCCGCCGGTATAACTACGATATCGAGATGCAGCAGATAATACCGGGCGAATCATTGCCCGATGCCTCGGAGGCTCAGGTGAGGGACCGTCTGGAAGACCTGCTCAACAACCTGATAATAGTGGGCAACATTGAAGACGGCAACGTATACCACAAGACCAAGGGCGGCAGCTTCATAAAGACCGCCAACGCCGGACAGGCAGGAAGCATGACCATAGCCGGAAGCCTACAGGACGAACTTGGCAGAACCATCACCGTGAGCACCATCTACGACCAGACGGAGACAGGCAACGGCAAGTCATACGTGGTGGAGCAGCAGATGCCGCTCACCAGCCGCAAGTCGGCATACTCCATTCTCGGCAGCAATCCAGCATATAAGAGATTCTACGAGCTGCTCAACGGAAGCAAACTGCTGTCGGCACGATCATCGGGCAACTCCTGCGTTGACCAGAACATCACACTGTTCGATGCCTACAACTACACCATCTATGCCCCCACAAATGAGGCAATAGAAAAGATGTATGCCGACGGAACACTGCCAAGCTGGACCGACCACGATGCCCTGACGGCAGAGACATTCGGAGGCGACGCCAACGCACTGAAGAAGGCCAAGACCCTGATAGAGGACAGGATAAACAACTTCCTGAGGTATCACATACAGGACAACTCGGTAATCATAGGTGCGGCTCCGCAGAGCAACGTAAAATATGAATCGTTCACCATCAATCCGGCAACCAAGCGTTTCTACAGTTTGCAGGTAAGCTCTTCGGACAACAGCATGAGCGTGACCGACCAGATGAACAACACGCGCCACGTGGTGACCGAGGACGGTCTGTACAACAACCAGGGACGCGAATACTGGATTTCAAACAAGGACAACGGCACACGCTCGGAAATATACAATGCCTCAGACATTGTGGTGCACCAGATAGACGGAGTACTGCTGTACAATGAGTCACAGCTCACAAAGTGGCAGGACGAAGTGAACAAACTAAAACCCTCAACCACCAATAACGCAAGAAGGAAATAGTTATGAAAACAATAAAAATTATTATATTATCGCTCCTGTGCACCATGGCAACCGGAGCATTTGCACAGGGAATAACCAATGTGCACGGTGTGGTGGAAGACGAATTAGGCGGACTGGCTGGTGCGTCAGTATGCGAAATTGATGTCAACGGGCGTATCATTGAAGCCTGCGTGACCGACATCAACGGAAACTTCTCAATGAAAATACGCAATTCCAAAAACAAACTTCGCTTCAGCTACATCGGCTACAAGACATTGAAAATGCCTATCAACAAGACTGTGTACAAGGTGAAAATGGAGTCGGACATGATTATCGAAGAGGTGACCATCACATCGAAGAAACGCGTGAAAGGCAACGGACTCGCCATACCTGAGCGCGAGAAATCGTTTGCATCACAGACAATCGACATGAAAGAATTTGAGGGCATGGCCATTACCACAGTAGACGAAGCCCTGCAGGGAAGAATATCGGGTCTCGACATCGTGTCAGTGTCGGGAAACCTGGGTGCAGGAACAAGCATGCGCCTAAGAGGTACATCATCGGTGAGCACGCTCACCAGCTCCAACCCGCTCATCGTGGTAAACGGCAACACATGGAACGTGGACATGACCAACTTCGATGTGAAAAACGCCAACGATGAACAGTTCTCACAGCTGCTGAACATCAACCCTGAGGACATTGCCAGCATCAATGTGCTGAAAGATGCCGCAGCCACTGCCATCTACGGTTCACAGGGTGCCAACGGTGTGATAGAGATCATCACCAAGCGCGGTGCGATAGGAAAGCCAAAGCTCACCTACTCTCTGCGAATGACAGGAACCTATCAGCCGCAGGGATACAAGATGCTGTCGGGCGACGACTACACCATGCTGCTGAAAGAGAGCTACTTTAACCCTGAGCAAAACGACGCGACATCGAACATACGTGAGCTGAACTACGACCCTACATTCTCGGAATATGAGCAATATAACAACAACACCGACTGGCGTGATGCCGTGACCCAGTGGGGACTGCGCCAAAACCACTACCTGTCAGTGACAGGTGGAGGCGAGAAGGCTACATTCCGTATCTCGGGCGGCTACGACCGTGAGACAGGTTCGGTGATTGAACAGCAACTCGACCGTCTGTCAACCCGCGTTGCTCTCGACTACTACGTGAGCGACCGCATAAAGATTGTAACCAACTTTGCGCTCACATACACCAAGAACAAGAAGAACTACGACGACCTGCTGTCGATAGCCTACAAAAAGATGCCAAACATGAGCATCTACGAACAGGATCCACTGACAGGCAGGAACACCAACCGCTACTACACCATGCTGCAAACAGCATCAAGTGTGTTCAACGATGACCAGAAGACCTACGTGAATCCCGTGGCAAGCGCAAAGCTCGCAAAGTTTGACGACCGCACCTACGACATCACGCCGGAACTGGAGCTTGACTATCATCTGATCGGAATGGACGACCAGAGCTGGCAGCTCAACTGGCAGGGCCGCGTGTACATGAACATATTCAACGAATACATCGACAAGTTCTATCCCAACGAACTGGTGACGGTGCCATGGAACAACGGAGTGAACCTCGCACAGTCGTCGAGCACAAAAAGCGTGGCATTCAATACCAAACAGACACTGACACTCATTCCGCACTTCAATAACGAAAACCATTCGCTCATGGCTATGGGACGCTTCGAACTGACATCGGGAAGCTCAAACGGACAGTCATCGGATGCCAGCGGACTGCCGTCGGGAGGAATAGTAAGCCCCGATGCCGGAGGACTCATAACAGGCATGAGCTCAAGCTTCAGCCAATGGAGGTCGATGTTCTATACCTTCTCAATGCACTATGCCTACAAGAGCCGCTACATGTTTGACTTCTCCATGCGTGCCGACGGAACGACTAAATTCGGTCCCGACCGCCGCTGGGGCTACTTCCCCGCAGTGTCGCTGCGTTGGAACATAGTGGACGAGCCATGGATGAAATCCACTCACTCGTGGCTGTCAATGCTCAGCCTGCGCCCAAGCTGGGGCAAAGTGGGCAACCAGCCGGCAGACGAATATCTGTATCAAAGCAAATACACCCCAACAGACAAGTATCTCGACATGTCGGCAATGAGACCGTCGACAATGAAGCTCACCGACCTGCGCTGGGAGACCACATCATCATACAATGTAGGTATGGACCTTGGACTGTTCAACGACAAACTGTCAATAGTGTTCGACTGGTATAGCCAGACCACCAACGACATGCTTATGCGCGATGTGAGAATACCGTCGAACACGGGCTACCCCACCGTGACCTACCGCAACGTAGGCTCAATGCGCAACACAGGATGGGAGCTGAACCTCAACACCGACCATCTGATAAAAGCCGGAAAGTTCTACGTTGACATAAACGCAACACTCGGCAACAACAAGAACGAGATTCTGGAGATGGACGAGACCATTCTCGAAACCCTCAACAGCGAGTTTACCTACGCCAACCGTGAGGTGCTGCAGCGCGTACAGGTAAGAAATCCGTTCGGAGCTATCTACGGATTCCGCTACAAGGGCGTATACCAATATCAGTATGAAACCTTTGCCGCCATGTCGCATGAAGACCAGCAGGCATTCATTGCCTCAGGCAAGACTGCCCCTGTGGCACTGACAAGCGACAATCAGGTAATCTACGACGACAAGGGTTTACCGATACGCATGATGTACAACTACTCCAACGGCACCACGGGCAGAAACTATAAGTTCAAAGGCGGTGATGCCATCTATGAGGACGTGAACAACGACGGCAACATCGATGCCCTCGACATAGTGTATCTGGGAAGCTCGCTGCCAAAGCTCACCGGAGGATTCGGATTCAACCTGCACTACGACCGCTGGAAGCTCAATGCGCAATTCAACTACCGCATAGGCAACAAGGTGCTTAACCTTGCACGTCTCGATGCCGAGGCAATGCTCACAAACAACAATCAGAGTCAGGCAGTGAACTACCGCTGGAGAAAAGAAGGCGACGTGACATCAATACCACGAGCCATGTACGGCACCACATCGAACTACAACACACAGATAAGTGACAGGTTTGTAGAAGACGGCTCTTTCCTGCGCCTTAACTATCTGCAGCTGTCGTATGCCTTCGACCAGAAAAAACTGCAGAAAGCCATCGGAATATCAGGACTGCGGTTCTATCTCAGTGCCAACAACCTGTTCTGCCTCACAAAATACACAGGTGCCGACCCTGAAATAGGCTACGGCAGCTATGGTGCGGCAACAGATGACGGACAAACACCAAGAGCTAAGTCATACACGCTGGGAGTGACCGTGGATTTCTAAGTGAAGAACGAAGAGTAAATTTCTAAACAATATAAAGAAATACAACAATGAAGATAAGTAAAAACATAATAAAACCATGTATGGCGGGATTTATTGCCGTCACCGCCATCTCCTGCTCCGACTTCCTTGACATTGCTCCTCTCAACGACATTGTGCAAGACAAGTTCTGGAACAGCGAAAGCGATGTGGAGAACATCGTGGCAGGTTGTTACTCTGCCATGCAGTCACAAGCCGTGGTAGAGAGAATGATGGCATGGGGCGAATTCCGCTCCGACAACATAACAGGAGGCACAAACTATCAGAACAACGAGAGTCTTGCCAACCTGCTAAAGGAAAACATCACAGCCAAAAACGTATACACGGAATGGTCGGCGTTCTACGACATAATAAACCGCTGTAATGTTGTGCTTGAGTATGCGCCACAAGTGGCAGGCAAAGACCCAAACTTCACGGAAAGCGAACTGAAAGCCACTGAGGCGGAGGTGACTGTAATGCGCGACCTGTGCTATTTCTATCTCATCAGGGCATTCCGCGATGTTCCATTTTCCAAGGAGGCGTTCATCAGCGACACCCAAAAGATGGACTTGCCGGCAACACCGTTCAACACAGTGCTCGACAGTCTTATTCTCGACCTTGAGACAGTGAAGCCATACGCCGTAAGCAAGTATCCTGAGTCGAAGCCCAAATACCAGTATGCACGTATAACCCGACAGACTATCAACGCTATACTGTGCGAAATGTATCTTTGGAAAAAAGACTACGCCAACTGTGTGAAATATGCTGACCTCGTAATTGATGAGAAGGTGAAGGAATATGAGGAAAGAAACAAAAAAGTGGGACACATCAACAACGAGCTGAAGCTCTACAACGGCTACCCTCTCATAGCGGATGAAACGCTTGTAAACGGCTATTTCTTCCAGAGTCTGTTCGCCGAAGGAGGTTCTTTCGAGAGCATATTCGAGTTGGACTACGACATGGACGAATCGATGATTAAAAACGGTGCCGTGAGCTATTACTACGGCAATGAGACAACCAAGCCGGGAATTGTCAAGCCTGCCGATTTTATCTCGTCAGACGTAAGCAACGAGCTGTTTAAGGTATTCAAAGACAAGTTCGACACACGAAGCTATGTCAACAGCGAGGCTATAAGCTCATCACAATACTCCATAGGCAAATACACCGACAGATCCCCACTTATACAAGTGACCAGTGCAGGTATAACACTTACAGGAGGTGCTTTCTACTCTGAGAACAACTGTTATGCCAACTGGATACTGTACCGTCTCACAGACATAATGCTGATGAAAGCTGAGGCCCTTGTGCAACAAGTCACGGAAGGCAACAGTGAGAGCAACTCTGAATTGCTTCGCCAGGCATACGACATTGTGTCGGCAATCAACGAGCGTGCATGCTGCGCCTCAACCTACACACCGATATCCTACGACTCATACAGCAGCAAGACACAGATGGAGAATCTGGTGCAGGAGGAACGTCAGCGCGAGCTGATGTTCGAGGGCAAGAGATGGTTTGACCTTGTGCGCCGCTCTTTGCGCGACGGCAACACCAACTATCTGGTGAGCCAAGTATCACGCCGCGGTTCCGACAACGCCAGCGTTGTGCAGAGCAAGCTGGCACGCATGGACGCCATTTTCTGGCCATACAACATTGAAGAGCTGAAGGTGAACAAGAATCTGAAACAAAATCCCGCATTTGGCAGCGGTGATGACAGTTCATACGAAAAGAATTGAAACAACAAATAACATAAACCGACTATGAAAAAGTTATTAAGATACGTAATGGTAATGTTGGCAGGTTGCTGGACGGCAGGAATGTCCATCAGCTGTTCTGACGAGCCCGACACATCAAACTTCTATACTTTCAAGGGAGAAATGATAGCCGACTATCTCAACAACCGGCCACAGTTCAGCGAGTTCAAGCGCGTGGTGGAGCGTGCAGGAATGATGGACCTTCTCTCTGCATACGGAGCATACACATGTTTTCCACCGACCAACGATGCTTTCAACGCATATCTCAGTGCGAGAGGCCTGTCGTCGACCGACCAGCTGACTGATGCCGATTGCGACACAATCACCCGCACACACCTTGTAAAGAACATGTATGCCACCTCGGACATGGCAAACGGTGTAATCGCCTCTCCTAACATGAACCGCCGCTACATAGAGGTATCGCACGGTCTTGACACCGACAGCAACGCCGTGGTGTACCTGAACCGCTCGGCACACATCATATTTGAACTGCAGGACGACTCTGTGGAGAACGGTATCATACAGCCTGTGAACGAAGTGCTGCAAAACAGCAACCGAATGATTGCCGACGTGATGATGGAGAACCCGAAAATTTCTATTTTCACTAACGCCATCATACAGACGGGACTAAAAGACTCGCTCTACAAATACCGCGATGCCGCATGGAATCCCGATGAGTATCCGCGCTACAAGTACACGTCGCACGTGAACAGGGAGACAGCCACCGTGCCCGACACCAAAGAGTACGGATTCACAGCCTTTGTGCCTACAGACTCAATACTGAGAGAAAAATATGGTATCACCAGCGTAGAACAGCTGTATCAGAAGGCTTGTCAGATTTACGATGCCATGTACCCGGAGGATGCTAACAGTGAGAGCCATGATTATCAAAACATCACCAACCCCAAGAATCCACTATGGCGCCTTGTGGCATATCATATTATTGACCGCAAGATTCAGGGGTGGAACTATCTCACTCCACGCAACGACATCGGCATAATAACTACGAAGATGAACCCCGTGGACTGGTATGAGACACTGCTGCCCCACACCATGCTGAAATTTGAGAAACTCACTGTGCTGAAATATGCCGGTGCCGACCAAATAGGCGAGCGCTACATCAACCGCCGCTATGACAATGAGTACAAGCTGCGCGGTGCCCTGATCAGCCGTTCTGTAGAGGCAGAGTATGACAACGAAGCCATAAACGGCCGCTACTTCTACATCGACGACCTGCTGGCATTCGATGAGACAACACGCGACGTGGTTGACAACGTAAGAATAAGAATGGACTTCGCGACAATATTCCCTGAGCTGGAGACAAACATCATACGCCAGAACGGTGACGTGAAGCAGCAAGACCCTGAATATGACGAAACCGCAAAATACGGACGCAACTATTATTTCCCCAACGGGTATCTGAAAAACGTGAAGTCATCGGGCTACTTCGTTTACCGCCGTCCTCACGACTGGTATGACTGCTATGAGGGTGACGAGTTCAACCTTTTCGGCAACTTCGACTTCACATTCAAGATTCCGCCTGTGCCTTACGAGGGCGACTGGCAGATACGACTGGGATATGCCGCCGAAGGTACGCGAGGCATCGCGCAGATATACTTGGACGGTCAGCCACAAGGCATTCCGCTCGATATGACCAAGACGCTTAACGACGCATCGCTGCTGGGAAGCGACTGGAAAGCCGACTACAGCACTATGACCATAACCGAATTGGCTGCCGACCAGAAGGCACTGAAGAACAAGGGATATTACCGTGGAGCCGCCGGCGGTTACCGCTACAACCAAGGCTCAACCACCACCACTGAATTCGCGACATGGTATATCACCCTGCGCCGCGTGCTCTGCACCGCACACCTCGATCCAAACAAGGACCACTATATCCGCATACGCTGCGTCTCCACAAAGCAGGGTAACGACAATGAGTTCATGCTCGACTATCTTGAGCTTGTACCTAAAAGCGTGTACGGTGTGACCGATGAAGGAGAAATAGAAGACATGCTATAACCCAAAAGACAGAAACAATGAGAAAGAATAAAATAAACAGACTCACGACAGCAATGGCGATAACAGCCATTGCCGCCATGACTGCATGCAGCGACAAATGGGACGACCACTACTCAACGGGCAGCAACACAGCCGACAACACTGTGTGGGAAGCCATAGAGGCACAGGCCGACCTGAGTAACTTTACACATGTGGCAAAAGTATGCGGTTACGATAAGATTCTCGGAGGCAACCAGAACGTGTCGGTGTTTGCTCCGACAGACAACGCCCTAAGCCAGCAAGAGACCGAGGACCTGATCAGCCAATATCAGACAGAAAAGAACAACGGAGTGAAAGACGATGACAACAAAGTGCTGAAACAGTTTTTGAAAAACCACATATCACTTTACCGTCATCCTGTGTCGAGCCTCTCCAACGACTCCATCACAATGATGAACGGCAAGTACACCGTACTTACCACATCAACCGTGGGTGACATGCCGCTGAAGCAGTCAAACATTCTGAGAAGCAACGGAATGCTGTTTACAATAGACGGAAAGATACCCTACTATCCCAACGTATATGAATATACAGAACAGGACAACGACATTGACAGCGTCTACAATTTCCTGAGCAAATACAACCAGTATGTGTTTGATGCCTCACAGAGCGTACCTGGAAACATCGTTGACGGAAAAACCGTGTACCTTGATTCCGTGACAATATTCAACAACACCTTATTTAATAATATAGGATATATCAACCGTGAGGATTCTGCCTATTGGATGCTCGCCCCCAACAATAGCGAATGGAAACGGCTGACACAGGAATACGACCAATATTTCATCTATGACAAATCAGTAAGCGGCCGTGACTCCATGCAGTACACCAATAGCCGTATGATGCTGTTGGGAGGCGGAATATTCAATGTCAACGACAATCCCAGTATTGAAAGCATCGACACAATATATTCCACTCTGGCAATCAGCAGGGCTGCATCAAGATACATGGAAAAAATAGACTATAACTATTTCACATATCCGGCTCCGTTCTCGGCAGACGGCATCTTTCACGGAGCAACACCCGTGGAACTGAGCAACGGCCGTGTATTCAAGACCTCAGACTATCGCATAGACAAATATCAGACATTTGCCCAAAGCAATTTTGTGACGGCAGCAAGCACGATATACCAAGACACTATTCTGAATGCTGAAGACCCTCTCACAATACGCGAAGTATTGCCTGGCAACCAGTTCTACAATAGAATTACGGACAACAGGTTTGCAGAAATAATCCCGGAAAACTCGGGTGTGAATCCACAGGTAACATTCAAGTTCGGCAACGTACTGTCCAACATGGGATATGACATTTACGCCGTATTCATGCCGGCAATAGCCTATGACCCTCTTGCCAACAGTGAGCAACGACTGCCATGCCGCTTCCTGTCATATATAACCTACAACGACATCAACGGCAAGCCTGTGACCTCACGTATTCCGGGAACATTCGAGACCACTCCCGATGTGATTGACAGTGTGCTGATTGCCAGCAACTACAAATTCCCGACATGCTATACTGGAACCAACAAGTATATAAAGCTGAGAATACAGACAGCCGTGGGCAACAGCCAGACCTCAAAATACTCACGCACCATGCGCATCGCCGGCTTCTACATAAAGCCTCACCGTGATGAGAGCAATGCAGTTATGAGAAAAAGAAAATAACCTTCTAACAAGCCATCATTACAATGAAAAAATATATAATGTTAGGATTGTGCGCCATAATATATGGAGGCAGCACCGCCGTTGCACAAGATGATAAAGCAACTGCGAACACGCAGGCGGCAACAACAAAGACCGCCACAAAACAATATGCAACCCGTATGGTAAAGGGAAGGGTTATGGCATCAGGCACCAACACTCCAATAGAAGGAGCATTGGTAAGCGCGGAGGCTGTGGCAGGCTATACCACACTCACCGATGCCGACGGATATTATGAGCTGAAGGTGCCCGTATTCACCTCATCGCTCACCATATCCGCCCCCGGACTCAACAACGTAAAGATAGGACTTGCACGCAGCATGCAGCAAAATGACGCCTGTCTTCATGCCGAGACTTTTACCAAAGACTATGGGCAAACAGCAAACATAACATCGGACGAGAGTACAAACGACTTCCGCTTCAGCAATGCCGTGTCGATAGAGGACGAAATTCAGAAACGGCTCGGAGCCAATATACATACCGTACAGCGTAACGGAACGGCAGGCACCGGCAGCGTGATGTTCATAAACGGACTCAACTCTTTAAACGTAAATGCCCAACCGCTAATCATAGTGGACGGTGTGATTTTTGACCAGCAATACAGCCGCACCATGCTTCATGACGGTTTCTACAACAACATTCTTGCGAACATTTCTGTTACCGACATTGAGAAGGTTACAGTGATGCGCAACGGTACGGCATTGTATGGAGCCAAAGGTGCCAACGGAGTTGTCATTATAGAGACAAAACGCTGTCACAGCATGGCTACCCGCATAACGGCAAGTCTCTCGGGCGGTGTTACGCTGGAGCCACGTTTCATCAACATGATGAACGCCGACCAGTATAAAAACTATGCGTCCGACCTGCTGGGCACAACAAACACAACACTGACAAGCTTTAAGTTTCTCAACGATGACCCAACATATTATTATTATCCGCAATATCATAACAATACGGACTGGAAAGACAAAATCTACCATACTGCATTCACACAGAACTACAGCATAAATGTGGAAGGCGGCGACAACGTGGCTACCTACAATCTGTCGTTGGGCTATATAAACAACCAGAGCGTGCTCAAAAGCAACAACATGAACCGCATGAACGTGAGGTTCAACACAGACATTAATCTGCTGAAATGGTTCAGCGTGAGATTCGATGCCTCGTTTGCAAACCAAGTTCGAAACCTGCGTAACGACGGTGCTCCTGAGGACTACAACGAAGGTACACCTACATCTCCCGCATTCCTGGCATACGCCAAAAGCCCGATGCTAAGCCCGTACGCATACGCCAACGGACAGATGTCAAACAATTTTCTCGACATAAGCGATGAAAGCTATCTTGACGAGGCTCTTGTAAAATACAACAATTACAACTACAAACTTGCCAACCCGCTGGCAATCAACGAATATGGCGAGGCTGAGAACAAGAACCATTTTGAAAATTCAATGGTAAACATTGCCATCAGTCCGAAATTCCAACTTGGCAAAAACCTCTCAATAGTAGAGCATTTCAGCTACAATCTGGTGAACACCAACGAGAAATACTATATCCCGATGAACGGTGTGCCCGATTACTATGTGAGCAGCGTGGGAGCATTCCGCGAAAATGAGGCACGCTCACTGTTCACAAAACAGAACTCAGTGATGAGCGACACACGTATAGACTGGCAAAATCGTTATAATGCCCACGACATACATCTTACGGCAGGAGCACGCATCAACTGGGAAAGCTACTCGCTGAACTCACAGTTGGGCTACAACACAGGTAACGACAAGACACCGTTTATCACAACAAGCCTGCTGAATGTCAAGACCACGGGACTGAAAGACAACTGGACCGACATAGCATGGTATGCACAGGCAAACTACAACTATATAGGACGCTACTTCCTGCAAGCCAATCTCACAGCCAATGCCTCATCGCGCTTTGGCAAGGATGCCGACGGTGCCCTCGACATGTTCGGAGCAGCATGGGGACTGTTCCCCGGCGTACAGGCGTCATGGGTAATTAGCAACGAACCGTGGATGGCACCGCTCAAAGCAGTGAACTATCTGAAGCTCACCGCAGGATATGATGTAAGCGGAAATGATGACATTGATTACTATGCCTCAAGAAGCTACTTCCATGCAATAAAGTTCTTGCAGTCAATCTCAGGTATAACGCTCGAAAACATTGGCAACAACCACTTGAAATGGGAAACTACAAAGAGATGGAACATCGGATTGGAAACGAGCCTGCTGAACAACCGTCTGCACCTGAGCGCCAACTATTTCACAAGCAAGACCAGCGACCTGCTCACATTCCAGTCGTTAGGATTCCTCTCTGGCATAGAGAAAAACTGGAGCAACGGCGGAGCACTGAAAAACCAGGGATTCGACGTTACCATTAACGGGAAGATTATCAATACAAAAGCCGTACAGTGGGAACTCGGTGCAAGCGTAGGACACTACAAGAATGAGATTACAGCCCTACCCGATGACAAGACGTTCATAGATACCAACATCTATGGAGCAACTATCCGCACACAAACGGGAAAAGCCGCAAACCTCTTCTACGGCCATCGCACCAACGGTGTTTTTGCCACATCAGAAGAGGCAGCCGCAGCCAATCTCTATGTTTTAGACAACAACGGCGTGACACACCACAACTTCAAGGCCGGCGACATGAAGTTTGTCGACACCGACGGCGACCATGCCATTTCAGACAATGACCGCGAGATAATTGGAGACCCCAATCCTGACTTCTACGGCAACATATTCACATCGGTGACATGGAAACGTCTGAGACTTGACATCAACTTCAACTATTCTCTCGGCAACGATGTATACAACTATATGCGTCAGCAGCTTGAGTCAGGAAGCCGCTTCATGAACCAGACGCTGGCAATGACACGCCGCTGGCAGACAGAAGGCCAGCAGACAGACATTCCACGCGCCACTTTCCAGGATCCGCAAGGCAACAGCCGTTTCAGCGACCGGTGGATAGAAGACGGCAGCTACCTGCGACTCAAGACCATGACTCTCAGCTATACCCTGCCCATCACCTCAGGCTTCCTCCAGGGGTTGCAGTTCTGGGTGCAGGGAAACAACCTTCTCACATTCTCAAAATATCTTGGAAGCGATCCTGAATTCTCGCCTACATCTGCCGT
The DNA here is from genome assembly GCA_030539375.1 of Prevotella sp. Lineage (GTDB taxonomy): Bacteria > Bacteroidota > Bacteroidia > Bacteroidales > Bacteroidaceae > Prevotella. The sequence goes on along the minus strand of JAUNSB010000013.1, from coordinate 37,014 downwards.
AATCGGTCAGGGCATTGACCTGGGACAGCTTGCTCAAAGCCGCAGCATAGTAGCGGGCATAAAAATAAACTTATAAATACATTACAGTATGAAAAAGACAACATATATAATAATATCCCTGTTTGTGTGGAGCATGGCTCTCACAACAGTCTCATGCGGTGACATGCTCGACCAGGAGTCTGACCACGTTATATACACAGACAAAGGTCATCTGAACAATGCCACAGACACACTGTATTCGGTAATAGGCATAATGAACAAGCTGCAGGTTCTGTCCGACCGCACAGTACTGTTGGGAGAGCTGCGCGGTGACCTCGTAGACATCAACAACTACACATCGGCAGACCTGCGCGACATTGCCACGTTCAATATAGGTGATGACAACAAATACAACTCACCACGCGACTACTATGCTGTGATAAACAACTGCAACTATTTCATAGCAAAGGCAGACACAGCCCTGAAGAACAACCGCAACGAATACATTTTCCGCCGCGAGTATGCGGCAGTAAAGGCATTCCGCGCATGGACCTACATGCAACTGGTGCTCAATTATGGCAAAGTGCCTCTTGTCACTACACCTATATTAAGTAAGGACGATGCCGACCGCGAATACGAAAAAGCCGACATCACGACTGTCTGCAAGTATTTTGCAGAGGATATAGCACCATACGCCAACGAGCGCACTCCCGAATATGGAGTGATACGCGGCAACGACTCACAACTGTTTTATTTCCCCATATATCTGCTGATGGGCGAGCTTAACCTATGGGCAGGCAATTACCGCGAAGCCGCTCTCAACTATTACAGATATATCAGCACTCGCAACGGGCAGAACAGCGCATTCCCAATGATTAATTTCTCTGTACAATGGGCAGGTGATAAGTTCCAGATTACTTATGACAATTATACGAGAGACTGCTTTGAGAGTGAGTCATCCAACAGCGAGATAATAAACATGATTCCTGGTGACTCAATCCCGTCGGAAGGCAACTATAGTGAGTTGCATGACATATTCAGCAGCACGGTCCGTAATCAAAATCATAACGCCATCGAACCGTCACAGCAGTTGAAGGATTTGTCTGCCAGTCAGAAATACTGTCATCTTAACAATGCGGAGGAAGTTCAGTATGCTCCTTCCGACCTTACGGGACTGCATCGTGGTGACCTTCGTCTGAATGCTGTTTACAGCCAAAGCTTTTTCATTGGAGGCGATAACGCATACAACAGCTCCGAAGGCTGGAACAACGCAAAATTCTCAACACGCAACGTCCACATCTATCGTGGCTCAGTGGTTTATCTGAGAATGGCCGAGGCTCTCAACCGTGCCGGCTTCCCGCGCTTCGCATTCGCCATTCTGAAGACGGGTGTAAACAACAATGTGATTGAGAATGACATTATGCCGTATTATCCCGGCGAAGAGGCTTTTCTTGAGCAGTTCAACTTCCCCAACACCCAGTATGTGTTGCGCACAAAAGCCAACCTTACATCGCAGAACACCATTGGAGTACACTCCAGAGGATGTGGCTGGGCTGACCTTGACAACACGTACGTCTTCCCCGACAACGAGGACATCACTGACAACCACGAGCGTCTGGACTATCAGATTGAAGGCGTTGAGAACCTTATCATTGATGAGTGTGCGCTTGAGACCTCTTTTGAGGGATTCCGTTTCCACGACCTGATGCGTGTGGCATTGCGCCGCAACAATCCGTCATACCTTGCTGACAAAGTGTACAGCCGTCGCGGCAGTCAGAATATAAGCGAAATGAAATCGCTGATAAAATGCGACTTGAGCAACACTGCCAACTGGTATTTGAAATGGAACGGGAAAATTGGTATTAACTATTAAGCAAACAAAAAACAATGAGAAAAATAATATTCACACTGTTTACTGCGACAATACTCCAGTCAACAGCCCTAATTGCACAAAAAAGCGTTTACATACCACAAGAATGGCGTAACCGCACCGACACTCTGATATACGCAGACGAAGACCCTGACAACAAATACACATGGTCAAAATCACGCAGCCGCGAGACCGACAACTTCATTCTACTATGGGACAAGGGATATGGAAACACCTTACCGTCGAACGCCCCGTCGCAATATCGCGTAGACATAGATGACCTGCTGAAAAAGGCAGAACAGTTTTACGAGCTTGAGATAAACCAGTTGGGGTTTGTTGACCCAGAGACATCAAACCTAAAGAAATACAAGGCAATGATTCTCATGAACCACACCACGGAATGGGCTTGCTATGGCGGCGGATATGACTTTATGGTACCAGCATTGTGGCTTAGCCCAAACACCTGCTGGCCTGTAGGGCATTCTGTGGCACACGAAGTGGGACACTCTTTCCACTATATGTGCTATTCCGAGGCATCCAACCACGGACAAGACCCAGCTATAGAAACTGGATTCCACAGTCCAATAGGCTCGGGCAGTGTGACTTGGGAGCAGACCGCACAGTGGCAGGCAATGCAGACATATCCAGAACTGATGTACGACCAAAGCATATTTGTATTCAACAAAAGCCACAACTATGCCTTCACACATGAATGGCACCGTTACCAAAGCTACTGGTTCCTGTATTACATTTGCCAGAAATACAACGATATAAAAACTGTGGCTAATGTATGGAATCACCATGAGACTACTCCCGTGGACTTCAACGAAGCATACATGCACTTGAAAGACATTGATGTGAATGAGCTGTTCCGTCAATACTTCGATTATGCCTGCCATCTGGTGACATGGGACCTTGACGTATGCACTCCCTATCGCAACAATTATATCGGCAATTTTGACTACCATTGTTCAAAACTGAAAGACGGCAGTTATCAGGTGGCTTTCTCAAGTTGCCCGCAAAGCACCGGTTTCAATGTTATCCCATTGGAGACAACTGATGCCGGAGTGACGGTAAAGACCGAATTCACTGCTTTGACCAACCGTGCCGCACTGGCTGAGGCAGACCCCGGCGAATATCTCGACGGCGATACCCAGTGGAAGAAGCACGAACGCCGTTTCTACAATCCTAACACTCATTATGCAGCCCGCGGATTCCGTCTCGGATATGTGGTGCTGCTGAAAAACGGTGATCGCAAATACTATTCTGAAGACAAGGTATACTGCACAGGTGCAGGAAAAACCACCGAGACAATAAGCTTTGAGGTTCCTGAGAATGTTGATAAGATGTGGCTGGTGGTATCTCCTGCCCCATCGGAGTATTTCCAGCATAAATGGGACGACTCCATCAACAACGACGACCAATGGCCCTATCTGGTAAAGTTTGAGGGCACCGACATTGCATCATCTGCAACAGTTTACAGCACACCGACCATCGACGGCCGCGACATTGCCGACATCACATTTACATACGATTTGGCATTCCCTGCAAGCTCTTCAGCCTATTCAGGCGTAACCTTCGCCGTAAAAGCTGACGCTGCCGCACAGCTGGGAACTGCATTCCAGCTCACACAGGCCGAAATAGCATCGAAGATGCAGTCGTATCTCTCAACCGGTCCTTACAACGGACGCATAATGTTATACGCCGTTAATCCTGACGGAACACTCGCTGAGAGCAGAAGCACCGCCAATGGTTACGGGCACTGGTTTGATGCGGCTGGCAATGTGTGCAGCTATGGCAACGGATATGTTTTCTCTGAGTTTGATGCCAATGCGCTGAGCTTCACCGTCGGACAATATCCGGGACGGTGTGCCAACGGCAAGACGTTCACCATAGCCCAAGCTCTGAAATACCGCAAGACGGCAAGCAAGATAGCGACCGCAAAGTTTGTGTTCAACATCACTATCGACAACAACACAAAAACCACACTCAGTAGTGTTGCATACAATGACCCGACAGGCATATCCAACGTAATCACGACACAAGAAAACGGTGACGGAAAGATATACAACCTTAAAGGACAGGTGGTATCTGACAATGGCACGGGCAGCCTACGTCCGGGAATATACATCAGAAACCACAAGAAGTTTGTAATAAAATAACACAAAACCAATATAATATGCAAAATATATGAAGTTTAAATATATATATTCATTAATAGGACTTGCATACTTCTCATGGCAAATGGCCTTGCCGGCAGAGGCGCGTCTGAACCGCAACGGACAGACACCGTCTCATGCCGCCCACGGCCAGGCTGTCCCCCGCACCATACACAAGGTGGACTGCATTGCCGTAAGATGTCCTGCAGGCACTGCTCCAAGACTGCCCCATCACATATGGGTGACATACACCGACGGATATTCGGAATACCGTCAGGTGAAATGGAGCAATGCTTCTACAGCCGAGGAACAAGATGCCGCAAGCACCGCAAAGCATCCCGCAGGAAGCAGCTATAGCGTGACGGGATATATCATCGGTGACGAAACGACCAGCAACGGCTATCCTGTGAATGCACAGATTTACGTTGTGTCCGACAGATACATCACTCCACAGAACACCGTGGCACACACATTGCCTCTGAATCTGGTGACTATGAACGGCGACAACCGACTTACACACAATTGCGAAGAGGCAATTAGCGAGATTTGCAGCTGGGACGTCACACAACAGCTGTATAACTACCGCGACACCTACGGACTGAGCACCGAGGGCTACACTCGTTCTGACGGTTGGGACTCGCCCGACACAAAGCTCAAGGGGCATGGCTCAGGACATTATATGTCAGCCATAGCCCAAGCATACGCCGTGACAACCAATCCGCAACAGAAAGCCATTCTGCGCAACAACATAACCAGAATGGTGAATGAGTTGCGGCAATGTCAGGAAATGACCTTTGTGTATGACAGCAGCCTGAAACGCAACTGGGAAGCACGTGACTTCGCCCCCGAGGCTGAGCTGAAAGAGATGAAGGGAACATGGGAGGCATTCGACCAATATAAAAAACACCCTGAAAAATATGGCTACGGTTACATCAACGCCATACCGGCACAGCACTGTGCGCTCATTGAAATGTATCGGGCATACAACAACTCCGACTGGGTGTGGGCACCATATTATAGTGTACATAAACAGCTGGCAGGCCTCATCGACATTGTGACTTATTTCGACAATAAGGAGATAACCGACAAGGCTCTGCTCATTGCCAAGGACATGGGATTGTGGGTGTGGAACCGCATGCACTACCGCACCTATGTCAAGCAAGACGGAACGCATGCCGAACGCCGCTCACGTCCCGGCAACCGCTACGAGATGTGGGACATGTACATAGCCGGCGAAGTGGGAGGCATGAGCGAATCGCTTGCCCGACTGTCTGAGATGGTGAACAACGCTGACGAAAAAGCAAAGCTGCTTGAAGCCGCCAACTGCTTTGATGCGCCGAAGTTCTTCACTCCATTGTCCAAGAACATAGATGACATACGCAACCGTCACGCCAATCAGCACATACCGATGATTATCGGAGCACTGCGCAGTTACCAGAGCAACCATAACCCTTACTACTACAATTTGGCTGAGAATTTCTGGTCATTGCTCCAAGGACGCTATGTCTACTCCACGGGAGGTGTGGGCAACGGCGAAATGTTCCGTCAGCCATACACACAGATTCTCAGTATGGCAACCAACGGCATGCAGGAGGGTGAGGCAGAAACAAATCCCGACATCAACGAGACATGCTGCGCATACAACCTGCTGAAACTCACCCGCGACCTGAACTGTTTCAATCCCGACGACGCACGCTATATGGACTACTACGAGCGTACGCTCTACAATCAGATTATAGGCTCGCTCAACCCTGAGCATTACCAGACGTGCTATCAATATGCCGTAGGTCTGAATGCAACAAAACCCTTCGGCAACGAGACACCGCAAATGACCTGCTGCGGCGGAACAGGTGCAGAAAACCACACGAAATACCAGGAAGCGGCATATTTCGTGAACAACACCACCCTCTGGGTTGCGCTCTATATGCCGACAACCCTGTACTGGAAAGACAAAGGCATAAGGATAGTGCAGGACTGCAGCTGGCCGGCAGAAAACACCAGAATAAGAATAGACGAAGGTAAAGGTAAGTTCACCATGAAACTGCGCGTGCCATACTGGGCAACCAAAGGCTTTACAGTGAAACTCAACGGCAAAGCAATAACTACCAACAGCAAGCCGTCTTCATACTTCGAGATTACACGCAAGTGGAAGAAAGGCGATGTTGTAGAGATAGAAATGCCCTTTAGCAAGCACATATTCTACGGTGCCGACAAATTGCCTGCCGAAATGGCAAGCACTGACGGGACTATTCCCGACGATGCCTGGGTGGGTACTCTCATGTACGGACCGCTCGCAATGACAGGCACCGACGTTACGACATGGGAAGAAGCCACGCTTGACATTGACTCACGTCTTGACAACATCACGGAGAATAAACCTACGGGTGAAGCCACAGGATATAAAGGTAATCTATATACATTGACAGTAGCAGGGCAGACATTCCAGCCTGACTACTACCGTAACAGTCAAACCACCCATTACTACCGCATAAACCATACAGACTCCCCACAATCGGCTACTGCCGACAAACAGAAAGCAACGGACAGAAGCGAACTGAAACAGCTGATAAAGTTAGCCGGAGAACGTATGAAAGAGCCTGAGAAATGGGCACCCAACGGATTCAGCCGTATGGCAAAGGCATTTCACGATGCACAGACTGTGAACAGCGACACAACAGAAATAACACAGCGGCAGATAAATGCCGCAACGGCAAAGCTCAACAAAGCAATCACCACCATGCGGCCCGGAAACCTTGCAGAGGTGGAAGACCTGCGGCCGCTCACCGGTCTGCTACGCAGAGCCGGCAAGGTGGACGACAACAGTGCTCCAACATTGAGGGAAGCCGTAGACTACGCACAGATGGTCATAAAATACGTTACCGACGGCAGCGGTACTCACGACATGATCAGCACCGCCGTTGAAAGGCTGCGCAAAGAAATGGAATAATCAAGACATGACAATAAAGTATATGAAAAACGTACTATTAGCATCAGCAATGCTCTTGGGCGCGATGGCTGCATCAGCCCAAGACATTGCCGTATCAACCTCAAACATTACTGACAGTTACAACAGAGCTTATTCACTGCGACACAGATTCAGTGCCGACTCTGTGTATTACTGGGCACGCAACACAGCATGGAGGGACTCCTCACACATACTCCGCTATGAGATGCAGACGCCCGAGGGCCGCCAATACATAACATACAATGCGGACGAAGACATCACCACCGTATTCAAGTCGCAGGAGGAAATGAATGCCGCACTCGGAATAAAGACACGCCCCGATGCCCATAAGCCTTTTCCGGGACGGCAGCACCAGCGTCACTGGATGGAAGTGGACGAAGAGAACACGCTGCAGCCCATAGCCTCGCCCGACGGCAAGACTGAAGCCTACATAGAAGGATTCAACGTTGTGCTTCACACGGTAGGAGAACCCTACACCTCAAGACGCATCCTCACTCAAGACGGTACAATAGGCAAATACTATTCCAACCGTATACAATGGAGCCCCGACGGAAAGTACATATTAGTGTGCAAGCGCCGCCCCGTGCAGAAGCGTTACGCCTATTACGTGGAGTCATCGCCCGATGACCAACTCCAGCCCATACTTCACAAACAGGAATATGCCAAACCCGGCGATGAGCTGCCGCAACACTATCCCGTAATCATCAACGTCGAGACCGGTGCAAAAACTGAGACCGACATCAGCCGCATTGACAACCAATATGATCTGGAATGGCTGCAATGGACACCCGACAGCAAGGAAGTGACCATGGAATACAACCAGCGCGGACATCATCTGTACCAGCTTCTCGCCATGAATGCCTCAACGGGCGCACTGCGCACGATAGTGGAGGAAAAATCACAGACTTTTGTAAACTATCCGCGGATATGGCGCCAGTTTATCAACAACGGCACACAGCTGCTCTGGACAAGCGAGCGCGACAACTGGAACCATCTCTACCTGTATGACGTGAAAACAGCACAGGTGATACGCCAGATAACCAAAGGGGCATGGTGCATAAGGGAAATACAGTATGTAGACGAGAATACAGGCGAAATATATTTCTCAGCCTCGGGCATGAACGCCAAGGAAGACCCATACCTTATATATTATTATAAGATAGGCATCGACGGCAAGAACCTCACACTGCTCACACCGGGGAAGGGAAACCACAGGGCTGTGTTCAGTCACGACCGCCGCTATCTTGTAGATACGTATTCCATGGTTGACAAAGCTCCCGTGACCGTTATCCGCAATGCCACCGACGGTAGTCTGGTGAAAACGCTTGCTACCGCCAACATCTCAAAACTGCAAAAAGCAGGCTGGAAGGCTCCCGAGGTGTTCACAGCAAAAGGACGTGACGGCAAAACCGACATGTGGGGAATAATCCAGCGGCCAACGAACTTCTCGCCCGACAAGAAATACCCCGTGATAGAATACATCTATGCCGGTCCCGGCGACCACTACACTCCCAAGAGTTTCATGCCCTACAACTGGAGCATGACCGCACTTGCCGAACTTGGATTCATCGTGGTGCAGCTCGATGCCATGGGCACTGCGTGGCGCGGCAAGAAGTTTGAAGAGGTGTGTTACAAAAACCTGAAGGATGCAGGATTTCCCGACCGCAAACTGTGGATAAAGGCTGCGGCACGTAAATATCCCTACATGGACATCACACGGGTTGGCATATTCGGAGCCTCTGCCGGCGGCCAGGAGAGTACCACGGCAGTGCTGCTTCACGGCGATTTCTATAAAGCCGCCTACAGTGCCTGCGGCTGTCACGACAATCGCATGGATAAGATATGGTGGAACGAGCTGTGGATGAGCTATCCCGTGGACTCCAGCTATGTGGAATGCAGCAACGTGGAGAATGCCCACCGGCTCAACTGTCCCCTGATGCTTGTGGTGGGAGAAATGGACGACAACGTTGACCCCTCAAGCACCTATCAGGTGGTTAACGCACTGATAAAGGCAAACAAGAACTTCGAGCTTGTGATGCTGCCCGGAGTTCACCACACCCTCGGCGAATCGTTCGGCGAGCACAAACGATATGACTTCTTTGTGAAAAATCTGCTCGGCATAGAGCCTCCGGAATGGGAAGACGTTAAGACAGAACAGTAATAAAGATTAGCAAAATAACAACAAAGGAAACAGCTAACAACAAAGGGAAACAGAACGACAACAAAAACAAACAGCATGAAAAGATTTCTTCAAATAATAACGGTAATACTCGCATGCACCGCCATGCACGCGCAGAAGCAGCTCTACATACCACAGGACCTGCAGCACATGAACCTTCTCAACGACACATCAACATGGAGCTACAGCCGAATGCACTGCACCAAAAACTTCGCGATAATGTGGCAAAGGGGATTTGGAATGTCACTGGCAGATGCACCTCAACTTGACGGGCAGCCTATGACAGTGGACCTGCACAACCTTGAGAGCCGGCTGGAAGACTACTACACATTTTTCCGCGACTCGCTGCAGTTCACACGTTCGGGCTCAAAAGCCGACAAATACCGTATGCTCGTAATGCTGAACTACACTCTTGAAGGCACGGCATACGGCGGTGACTACGACGGACAAATCGGCGCATTATGGGTGTCGCCCAACCGTCTGCAAGACAAAAAGCTCAACTGCATAGCCCACGAGCTGGGACACTCTTTCCAATCGCAGATAACATGCGACGGCGAAGGAGAGGCATGGGGCGGATGCGGTTTCTTTGAGATGACATCGCAGTGGATGCTTTGGCAGGTAAACCCAAACTGGATTTCAGATGAACAATACCACTTCGACGCATTCACAAACAGCTGTCACAAGGCTTTCCTGCACTTAGAAAACATCTACCACTCGCCATACGTGATAGAATGCTGGGGAGAGAAACACGGCAAACCGTTCATTGCAGAGCTATACCGTCAGGGCAAGCGCGGCGAGGACCCTGTAATGACATACAAGCGGCTTACAGGCATGACGCAGGGCGAGTTCTGCGATGAAATGTTCCACAATGTGAGCCGCATGGTGAACATGGACTTTCCGCGAGCATGGCGCGAGACACGGAAATATGCAGGAAGATTCTCCACACCGCTGGAGGCTGCCGCCAGAGGCTGGCAGCGAGTTGACGCTAAGCACTGTCCCGAGGACTACGGGTTCAACATCATAAAGTTATCCCTGCCTGCTGCTGGAGCAACGGCAAAGGTTAGGTTCCGGGGCATTGCAAATGCCAAAGGATATAATACTGGCAACAAAAAGGGCGGTTGGCGCTACGGTCTCGTAGGCATCGGCACCAACGGACATAGCATATATGGCGAGATGCAGTCGGCACCCAACGGCACAGCCACATTGAAAACACCAAAGACCAATCCGCTGCGCGAGCTATATCTCGTGGTAATGGGAGCACCGGCCTCACACAATCCCGGCTCCGATGCTCAATGGCCATACGAGATAAAGACAGGTCACATCCCCGGAAAATAAAAAAATAAGTCTTAATTTATTTTGTATTTCGCCCGATTTGCACTATCTTTGCATCCGTAATCACAAAAGCATTCAAACAGCACTGCGTGCATTACAGAATGTAATATGAAGAAAACAATAAAATTCTTGGATTTAAAGAGTGTCAACGCTCTGTATGCCGATGAGATAGAGAAGGCGGTGACTGACACGGTGCGGTCGGGCTGGTATCTGCAAGGTGAGGCAAACCGGCGATTTGAGCAGGAGTATGCCGGATATATAGGCACAGATTGCTGTGTGGGCTGCGCAAACGGACTGGATGCGCTCACACTTATTTACAGGGCATACATTGAGATGGGGGTGATGGCGCCGGGCGATGAGGTGATCGTGCCTGCCAACACCTACATTGCATCTATACTTGCCATAACAGAGAACGGTCTTAAGCCCGTGCTCGTGGAGCCGCGGCTTGACACCTTGGAGATTGACGACAGCAGGATAGAGCAGGCAATCACTGACCGCACACGGTCGATACTGATTGTGCATCTTTACGGCCGTTGCTCATACACCGAGAAAATAGGCGAGATATGCATGAAGTACAACCTGAAGCTTGTGGAGGACAACGCTCAGGCTCATGGCTGTGTTTATAGCTCTCTCTCTATATATAATAATGTACGCGCAGAAGGTGTCCGCACGGGAGCCTTGGGTGATGCCGCCGGGCACAGCTTTTATCCCGGTAAGAACCTTGGCTGCTTGGGGGACGGAGGTGCCGTGACCACCAACGACCATGAACTTGCCAACACCGTAAGGACATTGGCAAATTATGGCTCAACGAAGAAATATGTGTTTAGATACAAGGGGCGCAACAGCCGTCTCGACGAAATTCAAGCTGCCGTGCTCACGGTTAAGCTGCGCCATCTTGATGAAGCAAACAGTCGCCGGCAGCAAATAGCGGATATATACGACAATATGATAACCAATCCGCTCATCACACGTCCGTCGGCTCTGCCCAAGGAACAGAATGTGTATCATATCTACCCTGTGTTCTGTGACAGCCGTGACCGTCTTCAGCAATACCTTGCAGACAATGGGGTGCAGACACTCATCCACTACCCCATCCCACCTCACCGCCAGCAATGCTACCATAAGGAATTAGGACATCTGTCACTACCCATCACAGAACAGATTCACGCCACCGAGCTGAGCCTGCCCATAAGCCAGGCTATGACCGACAACGAGGCAATGACAGTAGCTGAGATAATTATGAATTACAAATTATGAACTATCAGATAGAGATTGACGACGGCAGCGGTTTCTGCTTTGGAGTGACCACCGCCATAAAGAAAGCCGAGGAAGAACTGGCAAAAGGTACAAAGCTGTATTGTCTCGGCGACATTGTACACAACGGTATGGAGTGCGACCGGCTAAAACGCCTTGGACTCATCACCATCAACCACGACGACATGGAGAAACTGCATGATGTAAAAGTGCTGCTGCGTGCCCACGGTGAGCCGCCCTCAACCTACGAGCTGGCAAAGCGCAACAACATCGAGATTATCGATGCCACCTGTCCCGTGGTGCTGCAGTTGCAGCGCCGCATAAAGAAGCAGTATGACAGTGAGCCAAACGCGCAAATTGTGATCTTCGGCAAGAACGGCCACGCTGAAGTGCTGGGACTGGTGGGACAGACACAGCAGAACGCCATAGTAATAGAGAAATTCGATGACGTGACACGCCTTGACTTCTCACGCGACATCTATCTCTACAGCCAGACCACCAAGAGCCTCGACGAGTTTCACAAAATCATCAACTACATTCAGGAGCACATATCGCCCACAGCCACATTCAGGAGCTTCGACACCATCTGCCGACAAGTAGCAAACCGCATGCCAAACATATCTCAGTTTGCCACACGCCACGACCTCATACTGTTTGTGTGCGGACGCAAGTCGAGCAACGGCAAGGTGCTGTTCAACGAATGCAAAAGCGTTAATCCCAACAGTCACCTGATAGAGGGACCGGAAGAGATCGACGCTTCATGGCTCGAAGGCATAAAGACCATCGGCATCTGCGGAGCCACAAGCACTCCTAAATGGCTGATGGAGAAATGCAAAGAGTGTTTAGTGTTCAGTGTTTAGTGTTCACTCCTACAATCTTCGTGGGAGCCTGCTCCGCATTGCGGCGGTTGGTTACCGTCACCACAGCCTGCGCAAGTGCAAGGAATGCCTGCCCTGTCACAGTGTCAACCTTTGTGGCGGCAGGCTCGCCGGCATCACCGCTCTCGCAGATGCTCTGCACCAAAGGAATCTGTGCCAATAGCGGAGTGTTCATTTCCTTTGCGAGGTTCTTGCAGCCATCCTTTCCAAAGATATAGTATTTGTTCTCGGGAAGTTCGGCAGGAGTAAACCACGCCATGTTTTCCACCAGTCCGAGGATGGGCACATTGACCTTCTCATTGCGGTACATGTCGATGCCCTTACGCGCATCGGCAAGAGCCACGCTCTGCGGAGTGCTCACAATCACCGCACCAGTGATGGCGAGAGTCTGAAGCAGGGTGAGGTGTATGTCGCTCGTTCCAGGAGGAGTGTCGAGAATGAAGTAGTCGAGCTCTCCCCAGTCAGCATCGCCTATGAGCTGCTTCAATGCGTTGCTCGCCATACCTCCGCGCCACAGGGTGGCAGTGTCGGGATTCACGAAGAAACCGATGCTCAACAGCTTCACACCATATTTCTCTATCGGCTCTATCAGCTGACGGCCGTCCACCTCAACGGCATAAGGACGTTCCTCCTCCACATGAAACATCTTGGGCATCGACGGACCGAAGATGTCGGCATCCAGCAATCCCACCTTGTAGCCTAACCGTGCGAGCGCAATGGCAAGGTTAGCACTGACCGTACTCTTGCCCACTCCACCCTTGCCGCTGCTCACGGCAATCACGTTCTTCACCTGCGGCAACAGCTTGCCCACTTCGGGGCGCGGCTTGCTCTTATACTCCAGCTCTATTATCACCTCTACATCTTTCGACACATGATAGTGGATGGCTGCCTCGGCAGCCTTCACCGTAGATTTGAGGAACGGGTCGGTGTCGCGCGGGAATATCAGTGTGAACTTCACCTTCATTCCGTCTATGCGCACATCGTCGGCAAGCATCTCGCTTGTTATAAGGTCTTTCTTCGTACCAGGATAAACAACAGTTGCAAGTGCATCTGTTATTAGTTTCGGATATAATGTCATTTTCTTAATTTTGAATTTTGATTTTTAATTTTTGAATTATTTTTCGCTATACTCAACAGCACGTCTCGCTTCGCTGCGATTACAAATTATTGAATTTTGAATTGTACGGCAGATAATCTACGCTCCAATTTGTAATTCTTTAATTCTTCATCGGCTTTAGCCGACAATTCAAAATTCGTAACTCCTAATTCGTAATTCTTAATTCCACCACGACCTTTGCGTGCTGCGGGTCGTCGGTAATCATCAGCACACGCGGACGTGTGCGCACTTTTTTCAGCTCCGACTGAGTACCCACAATCTTCAGTTTGGCGTGGTCTCCCGCAGGTATTACCGTCTTCGACAGCGTCACCTTTAGTCCTGTAGTGAACATCTGCAGGGCGGTGATGTTGAGCGGAGCCTTACCCGTGTTGGCAAGCGTAACCTCGGCAGAGGCTTTCTTCTTGCCTTTGAAATCAAGCTCCACAATCTCCGACGACATGTCGAGACAAGGTCCAAACGCCTTTTGCGCCTCTGTCTGCTGCTCAAACGACGGCAAGAGCACAGCCGACACTCCAATGGCATTGTCGTTGCTCACCTTCTCACCCAGCACATTGGCAAGATACACCGTGGTCTGTGTCAGACCATAACCGTACAGTTTGTCCGACGCCAGCGAGATGCTTATCCTTCCGCGGTGTCCCGGATTGAGTTTCTCGGGCATAACATAAGCCGACAGATACGGCGGCAGGTGCATCAGATTTGGCTGCAACACCTTCTTGCCGGCATTGAACACAGTTATCTCCTGTGCTGGATTATCACCCTTGTTCACATCATCGAACTCAAGATAGTTCTTATCGGTCTTCAAGTCGCCAAACTGGAACGGGAAGATGCCGCCATAATCCTTCAGTTCCGTGCGCACCTCACCCGTCATGCGCAGATACAGCGGACGGCTGTCAGCATTGCTCTTCACTGTAACGTCGCGGAAATAGTGCCCAAGCAACTTTCCGTCGTAAGCCACCTTAATAGTGAATTTATCCCCTATGCCTATCTCACCCGCAGGCTGTTCCACAATGGTGCAACCGCTTCCGGGCTGCACCTCGGTAAGCGTCAGCCGCCTGCCGCTTTTATTACGCAACTGAAATGTTGCCGTCACTGGAGTTTGAAACAGCGACTGCCCGCAATTTATCGAGGCATTCTCCACCACTATCTTCTGTGCGTATGCCGATGTCGACATCATCGCCAATAAGGCAGCAACTAATATATTCTTTATTTTCATAGATTTCTTATTTTACTGAACACTTAACACTAAACCCTGAGCAATGCTTCTGAATTCAGGAGCATAGGCACACTCTGCGGTGCAGGTGCCTGTAGTATATTCTCCCGCACGGTCGATGTGATACTCTGTTTCCACCACATGCTTGCCCTTCGCCATGCGGTCGAAGTAATAACAGGTGCGGCTGTCCTTGGGCGACACGTAGCATCCAAAACGGTAACCGCTCAACTGACTTACCGGCTCCAGGCAGGCAGCACGGCGGTCGGTGATCTGCACGAAGTCGAGGTCACGCGCTGCAGTGACGGTGATTCTCACCACCACCTTGTCGCCCACCTTCAGCCGACTCTTGCCTGTCACGACTGTGCGCTTGTCACCGTTCACCACAAACATCTCACGCTTTATGCTCATCTCAGTGCCGTCAGATGCAATGTCGGCAACGGGCTGCATGAACTGTGCATACACGCTGCCCCATGAGGTTACATTGCTGGTCTTCTCGGCAGTGAGCGTCTTGCCCTCAGGATTAGCAATCGCTGTCTTGCGGTAGCCTATTCCAGCCGTTGCAGCAGGCATATCGAGAGCCTTGCCGTCGATGGAAATCCTCGTTGGCTCAACATTTGTCGTCAGTGTGTTGTCGGCGAGGAAAGCATAGATGGCATCCACGGTGCTGAGCGGAGTATCCCACGCCTGAGTGCGCTTCTCCTGCAGCAGCCAGCGCTGCATCTCGCTCACGGTCTGACGGTCATCAGGCGTGACGGTCTGCAGAGCCATTATCGCCATTGCCTGTGTAGGTATGCGGTAGTCGCGCCACGAATAGCCGGCACGCTTAGTGTCATAGTAACGTCCCATGTCCTCACGGTAGACGGTGTATTCCTTCAGGCTCTGCACATAGATGCGTGCAGCGGCAGTCTCTCCGCGCTTGCTTAGTATCACCGCCGTCATAGCCTTGTCGTACATTGTCTGGCTCTTTATCTCCTTCTTCAGCAGCGGCATGAGATAACTAATGGCATTGCTTGCGGCAGCGCTCATGCCTGTGTTGTCGAGCGAGCGGATATAAATATATTGCAGCATTTCGCGGCTTGGGAACATCGGCTGAGTCTTGTATTTCTTCTGATTGCGCTTCATCTCCTCAACCTCCTTCACGGCATTCTTGTCGAGCCAGCGCAGTGCCTTGCCGAGCATGGTGGCGGTCTCCTTCTGCTTTCCGGTCATTGCATTCACTCTCACAAGCATCTCAGCCACTGAGGTGGTGATGTAGCTGTTGCCGTCCATTCCCGGCATCCAGCTCCATGAGCCATCAGTCTTCTGCAGCTTGGCAAGTTTTTCTATTGCCGACTGCTTGCGGTTGCCAATAAGATTCTCGTCGAAGAACGTTGCAAGCATGCGACGCTGCTCTGTCTCGCTGTCGGCGTCATTCACCCACGGAGTCTCGTTGAGTATTATATCCTTCAGCTCACTGTTTTTCGCAAGATTGCTTGTGAGCGAGGTCTCGCTGCCCTGCTCACGGCTCCACTGTTGAGTGAGAGTCTTCAGAGCAGGCACCTTGCCGGCAATATATCCGCCGATGCTGTTGGCATAGAACGATGACGACTGACACAAAGCACAATCATCATACGGATAACTTATATGCGGCAGAGCCTGCATCACCATCCATGCGGGGTTGTCGCTATATTCCACCGTCAGCTTCGCGTTCTCCTTTGTGGCAAACAGCTTTTCTATGTCGATGGTCTTTGTGCCTGCTGTGGTCTGTGTGAAGGTCACGGTCTTTGTCACGCGCTCTTTGTCGGGAAGTATCGGCAGATAGTGCTGCTCTCCGTCACCGAAGCCCTCGCCCTTCACCGTCACCTTGCATACGAGCAGTGTTGGAGTGTTGCTGTCGGGAGTGTATGCGAATGTTGCTGCGGTTGTCTTGCCGCTCTCCACGGCGAAGTCGCTGCTTGTGGTGAAGACGGTCTTCTCGGTCATTGGATCAACGAGGGTTATTGTTGCCTTGCCGCTCTTGGCCGATTCCGAGAGGTTGGCAATGCGCGCCACAATCTCCGCCATGTCGCCCATGCGGATGAAGCGCGGCATATTTGGCTGCACCATCACCTCCTTCTGCGCCACAGCCTCGCCCTCAAGGGTGCCCACGCTGATGTCCTTAGTGTGGGCAATGCCGAGAAAGCGCCATGTGGTGAGAGCCTCGGGCAGCGTGAACCTCATCGTGATGTTGCCATCCTTGTCAGTGCGCAATGCTGGATAGAAGAAAGCCGTCTCGTTGAGATTCTCACGGATTGCAGGCTCTTGTTCTTCCATCATACCCGTATCATCTGATGAACCGGCACCGGTTTCAGTTGACGCAACTTCCTTTGCATTTCCTATTGACACCTCATCGCGAGATAATACCTCTGAATCGTATTTTACCACAGGAGCCGCAAAATTGGCCGAAGCTCTCGACTTCATCCTTCTATTAGAAGAAAGTGTGGAAAATTCCATCTCCTCTTGAGCTTTGGCATACAGCACTTCTCCATAATATCCGTGGAACAGATCTTCATCGAGATGGGAGAACTGCAGTCCTCTTCCTCCCTTGTATTCATAATCCTTTGACTGGAAAAGATGCAAGAAAGAGTTTCCTCCTCCACGCCAATAACAATTAGGCACATTGATGCGCACCATCGGCGAGAACACAGGATTGTGGCGTGTTATCTGGTCGAGCGACTTGTCAAACATGGTAGCCATGAGCTGTGCATCGGCAGCGGTGCCGTTGGCACGCTTCACGGTCAACGTCCACTCCTCCTTCTGCCCCGGAGTGAGTTTGTCGCGGAATGTTGTCCACTCAAGTTTCAGCTTGTTGTCCGGCTCAGGACGGTGTATAATATACGTATAGGTGTAAACTTCGCCTTCCTTCACCCAAGCCACGGAGATGTTCAGTCCGTTGCCATACTCAGGACGGTAGGTGAAGTTGCGGGTATAGTAACGGTCGCTGATGTCCACAGCACCCTCCTCAAGCACCTCGCCTTTCTCGCCAGCTCCGCTCACGATGCTGTATAGCACATGCACATCCTTGTCGCTGCTGCCCAGCATAACGGTAACAGGCTTGCCGTCGGCAGTAAACTGGCCCGCGCTCTGATAGAAGAACGAGCGGGTGTATTCGGCAGGCTTCTTGTCTGTGAGGCGGAAGATGGTGAACTCATGCTTCAGTGTGTCGCCCTCGCAGATGGCATTCAGGGTATGCTTGCCCGATTTCAATGCCTTTATCATCTTTTCTATATTGACGCTCTTGCCGTCGGTTGCGGCACTGTTCCATTTACCGCCGTCAATGCTCCAGGCCATAGGTTTCTCAATGTTCTTGCCAAGTGCGTTGAGATAGCTGAAGGTAACGGTCTTCAGACTGTCGGCGACATACTGCCGGGCCATGTCGCAGGTGAGCATCCCCTTGCGCAGAGGCAGCGGCAGCTGTGTCAGTGCGCTGTGTGTCTCGCCGGCAAGGTCGGTGACATCGGCAGCCAGCTCTATGTTGCAGAACATCTTGCTCAGGTTCTCCGCATCCTTCGGAGCTGTGACAGGCACATTCACCGAGAACTCGCCGCCATCCCCAGTGACGATGGTGTCGGACTTGATAAAGTCATCGTTAATGCCGTAGAATCCGTACATGCGGTACCATAACGGCACACGGTATCTCAATGTGTAAGCCACCCTCGCACCCTCCACGGGCATACCCGAATAGCTCTTGGCACGGCCTTTCACGGTAACAGTGTCGCCAATCTTATAGTCAGTATTCAGCTCGTCAAACTCCACAGAAAATGTCGGGCGCTTGTACTCCTCCACCCTGAAAAACTGGCGGTCGGTGTTCACCCTTATCGAGAACATTCCGTTCATAGCAGCCTCGGGCAGCGCAAAGTCTGCGCTCACCTTACCGAACTCGTCGGTGACGAGAGTCTTCTCAGTCAACACCTTGCGGTTGGCATCATATAAGGTTGCCGTGACGCTCTTGCCTGCCACGGCATTGTTATCTACAGAGTTCTTGTGAGTGTACATCACAGCCGCCATGTGCACAGTCTGCCCGGGACGGTAGATGGCGCGGTCGGTCATTATCACTGTCCGTGTTGTCTCCCCATCTTTATAAAAACTGTAACCAGCATACTCATTGCAAGTCATGGCCGCCTTGTCGACGGCAGTGTAGGCAAACACTTCGCCGCTCTCATCGCCTTTGGCATTGTAGCGTGCCTCACCCTTGTCGTTGCAGGCAAGTGTCTGCTTCACATAGCGCTGTCCGTTGCGGTTGCCGTAGATGTCAATCTTCGCTCCCGCTATAGGCTGTCCCGTTGTGGCATTCACCACAGCATAGCGTACGGTCTTGCTCTTAGGCGAATTAACCAAGCACATCACGTCACTCACGTGATACAACTCATAACTTGGTAGGGTGTTGTCGCCCTTAAACTCCAGCATGTACACACCCACAGGCAACGCACCAATCTCCATGCTGTCGGTGTGCTCCTCGTAATTAGGATATGGCTTGCCGTCGACAGCCGCAATCCTGCGGGTCACGTTTTTGTCGGCAAGACGTGTGGCATTCCTCATCAGCTTTATGCGTCCTTCCTTATATCTTGGCGACAGCTGCGTGTTGCCGTTCACGCTCAGCTTATAGATGTTGAGCGTCATTGTGCTTATATTGCGTACGGCATCAAGCGTCACCTTCTGCGCCTTGCCCGGTATTGAGCGGCGAACCGACTGCACACGGTACTGCGGGTTTGTCAGTTCCTTCTCCGCCATGCGCAGCGTGCCCATCTCCTTCCAGCTGCTCCATTTGGCGATGGCATAGCGCAGATATTCAATCCGCTCCTTCGCTGTCTTGCCATACATATAGTTGTACTTTGCCACAGCCACGCTTCCAGCCACATCGAGGTCACTGTAGACATTCATCAGCGAGTCGAGCGCGGCAAGTTTACGGTCAGGAGCATTCTCGCCCTCCATTATCATAAACTTTGCGACAACGCACGCGGCACGGCGGTTGCCCGTCTTCAGATAATAGTCGTGCATCTCACCATATCTTTCTATAGTAAATCCCACCACACTCAGCAGGTCGTTGCCGAATATCTCGCTGTCAACGCCCTTATCAACCACCTCGCTATATGCCGACTCCTTCACCGCCGCAAGTGCGGCAGGGTGCTCCATCGCCATCCGGGCATACTTCAGGGATATTGCCTCTGCACTGTCATTCATCAGCCTGTTCTCCGAATATATCTTGCTCAGCGCGGCGCAATACACCGACCGCTGCACCGTGTTGCTCATCAGCCCCGTGCGAAACTCAAGACGCTCCAAAGCCGGCGCCAGCGAGTCTGCCGACACCATGCCCTTCACGTTCATCAGCCGCAGCTCCGCTTTGAGCAGATTGCCATACGACTGCTGCTTGTCGGCAGCCTTCACAATCTTCTCCAACACAGCCATCTCCTGCTTAGGCAGGTCTTTCTTGCTGGCATCATCTGCCTGTTGCCACAACTGCTTTATGTTTTGCGCACCGGCTGTCATCGCAGCAACAGCCATCAGTGCAGTAACAATGTACTTTCTCATACCATTTTGATTTTTAATTCATATTTTCCATAAGGCTACGCCCATGCGTTCCGCCTTTACCCTGCAAAAATACAAAAAAAGGACTATATACACAAATCTTTTTCAATTCCTTATCACTACACCTTATTATTTTATATATTTTTTCAATAATCCGCAATGTTAAATAACATTTGTATTTGTAAAAATACGATGGTATAGAAGTGTTTTCATACGTAGTTATATTATAAATACGCAAATAAATCAAATGTGCATGATACAATAAAAAAACTGTGGAGCTGGAGGGAGTCGAACCCTCGTCCAAACAGGGAAACCATACGCTTTCTACATGCTTATTCCGGCCTTCGGTTTTCGTGCTGCAGCAAGACCCGGACCACCAACTGCAACCTTATCTCCTAAAATTTCATCAGACCGACGGAGCTTTAGCCTGACTATTTCCGATTTAACCGCACCGCCATGTCGAAGAGCTTCGGAACAACAGCCTCCGGGCGATGTCTCGTCCTCTCACCTGGTGGGAGGATAAAGCCAGTAATCTACTGTACTTCGATTAGGCAGCGAGAGCGTACTTGTTTTCGCCAGATAAATTTTTGACCGAATGGATTATGGAGTGTACAGCCGCCACTCCGCATGCTTACGTACCATCTCAACCCGCTGTCAAATCCAGTCAGCCCCAAGACAGTATGTGATTTCTAATGGAAATCGGTGCAAAATTAAATATAAAAAGTGAGATTTCCAAGAGTTTTTATGAATATTTTACGTTTACCTTGCAGATTTGAATAAAAATATGTATCTTTGCGGCTGATTTTATACAATAAAAACGCATTTTCAGAGTTTATCGTAAAGAAAACAATATAATTAATTATATAAAAAATAATGAGAAAGTATATCATATCGCTGTTGCTGTTAGCCTGCCTTACGGCAGAGACTGTATGTGCCCAGTCGTCGATGACCGACACACAGATAATGGAATTTGTGGTGAAGGAACACGAAGCAGGCACTTCGCAGGCACAGATAGTGACGAAACTTATGCAGCGCGGAGTAACCATTGACCAGATACGGCGGGTGAAAAGCAAATACGAGCGTCAGATGAATGATGACGGATTGGGAGTGAAAGACATTACCACATCGAGAAAGACCAACGACCGCATGCGCAAGAACAACGGCAAGAAAAAGGAGAATGCCAACACGGTGTCGAAATACCGCCGCACTGACGGCACACAGGATTCTAAAGCCACTGATGCAACCAATCCAAACTATCAGCTGATGCAACGCGAACTGAGTTCGTTTATGCCCGACTCTACAGAGATATACGACCGCGAATATCTTGAGATGATGGCGGGCAAGAATGAGGACAAGAACAAGCGCAAGGTGTTCGGGCGTGATATTTTCAACAACAAGGATCTGACCTTTGAGCCAAGCATGAACATTGCCACTCCGCAAAACTACCGTCTGGGTCCCGGCGATGCTGTGTATATAGACATCTACGGTGCATCACAGAAAACCATTGAGAGCACGGTAACCCCCGACGGGACAGTGGTGATTGAGGGCTTTGGTCCCGTGAGCGTGAGCGGGCTCACCGTGGCACAGGCGAACAGCCGCCTGCGCTCTACGCTTGGTGCGCGCTACAGCAGTTCGAGAATAAATCTCACCGTGGGGCAGACCAAGACTATTATGGTGAACGTGATGGGCAACGTAAACGCCCCGGGTTCCTACACCCTGTCGGCATTTGCCACAGTGTTCCACGCCCTTTATATGGCTGGCGGAATAAACGAGATTGGTACGCTGCGTAATATAAAAGTGTATAGAGGCGGCAGACAAATCACCGCCGTGGACATCTACGACTACATACTCAACGGACGGCTCACCGGCAACATCCGTCTTGCCGAGGGCGATGTGATAATCGTGGGCGAATATGACTGTCTGGTGAACATCACGGGAAAGGTGAAGCGCCCGATGTACTATGAGATGAAACGCAGCGAAAGCGTGGGCACCGTACTGAAATATGCCGGAGGATTTACCGGCGATGCCTACAAGAAGTCGGTGAGACTTGTGCGCAAGGCAGGCACACAGTACTCTGTATATAATGTAGGTGAGTTTGAACTTAACACCTTCAAGCTGGAAGACGAGGACTCGCTAAGCGTAGACTCGGTATTGCCGCGTTTCCAGAACATGGTAGAAGTGAAGGGAGCTGTGTTCCGCCCCGGAATGTATCAGGTGGGCGGCGAGATTTCGAGCGTAAAACAGCTGATTGAGCATGCCGAGGGAGTGACAGAAGATGCGTTTACACCTCATGCCGTGATGCACCGCATGAAAGCAGACCGCACTTTAGAAGTTCTCGCGGTCGACCTGCAGGGAATACTCAACGGAGCTGTGGCTGACATACCACTGCGCAACGAGGACGTGCTATATGTACCAAGCAAGAAAGAGCTTGAAGAGGAGAAGACCATCACCATACACGGTGAAGTGATGTATCCCGGAATCTACAAATATGCCGACAACGAGACCATCGAGGACTTTGTGCTGCAAGCGGGCGGACTGAAGGATGCCGCATCGATGAAGAAGGTTGACGTCAGCCGCCGCATCATCAATCCCAATGCCACAACAGCTACCGACACAATAGCGCGCACCTTCACATTCAGCCTGAAAGACGGCTTTATCATCGATGGCGAACAGGGATTCACCCTCCAGCCATTTGACGAAGTGTATGTGCGCACCAGCCCCGGATATGTGGAGCAAAGCAACATTAAAGTTGAAGGTGAGATATTGTACCCCGGTGAATATACCCTGTCACAGAAAGACCAGCGCCTGAGCGACATTATATCGCAGGCTGGAGGATTTACCAAATGGGCATACATCAAAGGAGCACGCCTTGAGCGTACCATCACTCCCGATGAGCGACTGAGAATGCAGACAGTGCAGAAGATGCTCAGCGTACAGAATGCCGACGGCGACACCATCAACGTGACACAACTTGACTTTGGAAGCACCTACTATTTTGCCATAGACATGGAAGAGGCGATTAAAAATCCAGGCAGCTCAAGCGACGTTGTACTGCGCAAAGGCGACAGAATCATCATACCGCAATTCACGAACTCCGTGAAAATCAACGGTAACGTGATGTACCCGAACACCGTGACTTACCAAAAGGGCAAGAGCGTGAACTACTATGTGAAACAGGCCGGAGGCTACGGCAACCGCGCCAAGAAGAGCAAGACATACATTATATATATGAACGGTGCTGTGGCACAGGTGGGACGCGGTGTGAAGATTGAGCCGGGATGCGAAATAATAGTCCCGAGCAAACCACGCGGACAGAAGATGTCAACAACGGAGGTGGTGGCACTGGCAAGCGGAACAGCATCGATTGCAACCATGATAGCCACAATCGCCAACCTCATAAAATAGCAAATTTTAGAAATCTGTACTGATTTCCCTTAACGGCATCATCACAAAATCCCGCTCCCGCATCAAAGGGTGCGGGATTTTCAATTCCGGGGTGTCTACGGTTATATCGTCATATAGCAATATGTCGATGTCGATGGGACGGTCGTGATATTCGCCGCCGACGGATTTGCGCGTTCTGCCCAACAGGCGCTCTATCCCCTGACTCTCGCGAAGCACTTCATGGGGCGACAAGGCAGTGAGACAGCACACGGCAGCGTTGAGAAAACGGTTGTCGCTATGGAATCCCCAGGGAGCAGTGTCATAAAAAGAAGATTGGCACACCACCGTGCCAATCTTCGTGTTTATCAGCATTATTGCCCTGTTGAGCATCTCCTCGCGGTTGCCGAGATTAGTGCCTAAAGAGAAATAAACCTTGTGCATAACATTTAATCGTCGAGAATGAGGAAAGCATCGCCATAGCAACCGAACATATAGCCTTCCTCGACAGCCTGACGGTATGCCTTCATCACCACATCGTAGCCGCCGAATGCAGCAGCAGTCATAACCATTGTCGACATTGGATGATAGAAGTTGGAAACAAGAGCGTTGCACAGTCCGAAATCGTAGGGCGGGAATATGAACTTATTGGTCCACCCGTCATACTCCTTCAAGAAACCATCGGTGCCCACAGAGGTCTCGGTGGCACGTATGGTGTTGATTCCGATAGCACAGATGCGGTGACCGTCCTTCTTGTGTGAGTTCACCAAGTCGCAGGTCTCCTGTGTTATGGTCATCTTCTCACTGCCCATCTTATGCTTTGTGAGATCTTCCACCTCTATAGGGTCAAAGCACCCCAGTCCGCAGTGCACAGTGATATATGCCGGCTCTACTCCGCGTATTTCCATGCGCTTCATAAGCTGACGGGTGAAATGCAGTCCAGTAGCAGGAGCAGTTACAGCTCCTTCATGCTTTGCATAGATGGTCTGGAAATTCTCCATGTCGTCCTTGTTCACCTCACGCTTATCAATGATATATCGCGGCAGCGGTGCCGTGCCGAGGGCAAAAAGCTCTTTTTTGAACTCATCGTGAGGACAGTCATAAAGGAATCGCAGTGTGCGTCCGCGACTTGTGGTGTTGTCGATTACCTCCGCCACCATAGGCCCGTCACCGTCGAAAAACAACTTGTTGCCAATACGAATCTTGCGTGCCGGCTCCACAAGCACATCCCACAAACGGAACTCTGCATTGAGTTCTCTGAGCAGAAACACCTCAATCATGGCATCTGTCTTCTCCTTTGTACCGTAGAGACGGGCAGGGAACACCTTTGTATCGTTGAAAATGAATACATCACCCTCATCGAAATAGTTTACAAGCTCCTTAAACTTGAGTCCCGACTCTATTTTCTCGCTTTTCCGGTGAATCACCATCAGGCGGCAATCATCACGATTGTACACCTTTTCCTCGGTACCGTCGTCCTCCTTAAACACCTTATGTGGCGGTTCAAGTGCAATCTGCGACTGCGGCAGTTTGAAATCAAATTGTGATAACTTCATTATATCAGTATAACTTTATTTTTTACTTTTCTATCTCTATTGTCTCCAGCCATTGCGGAAAATCCTCCATTGATATACAGTCGTCAAGAGTGACATCACCAAGCCGCGTACGGCACAATGCCGTAAGGAAAGCCCCCGAGCCCAGTGCCTCGCCGATGTCACGGGCAAGCGACCTTATGTATGTTCCTTTTCCGCACACCACCCTTATGCTTGCCTGCATGGTAGCTGGCGAAAAATCGGTGAGCTCGATTTCTTCAATATGTATCGGCTTTGCCCGCAATTCCACATCACCGCCTTTGCGTGCCATCCTGTAGGCACGATGTCCGTCGACCTTCACAGCACTGTAGACTGGCGGAACCTGCATGATGTCGCCCTCAAACTGTTTGAGCGTATCGACAATCAGTTCACGGGTGATATGTGCAGTGGGATAGGTGTAGTCCACAGTGTGCTCACGGTCATAACTTGCCGTGGTTGCCCCCAACTGCAGCGTGGCAGTGTATTCCTTGGTGTGATACTGCAACTCACTTATGCGCTTGGTCATCTTTCCAGTGCAGAGCAGCAACACTCCTGTGGCAAGGGGATCGAGAGTTCCTGCGTGCCCCATCTTGACACGTTTCACTCCCAACTTGCGTGAAACAAGAAACCGTATGCGAGCCAGCGCACCGAAACTCGACATACGATATGGTTTGTTCAGATATAGTATCTCTCCCTGTTGAAAATTCACTACTGTCGTTTTTAATTTATTATCCAATCAAAGCACAAGCTGTGGCAATGACACCAGCAATAGCACAATAAATGCCGAAATACACCAGCTTACCGCGCTTCACAATGCTTATCATCCACTTGCATGCAAAACATCCGCTAATGAAAGCTGCAAGAAAGCCCACAACAAGCGGCATGGTGTCAATATTTCCAAATGCCTCCTCGCCCTTTACAACCTTCACGACATCAAGCAGAGCCTCGCCAAGAATAGGCGGTATGACCATTAGAAATGAGAACTTGGCAAGCATTTCCTTCTTATTTCCGAGCAGCAGACCAGTGGCTATTGTTGAGCCTGAGCGTGACAGTCCCGGCATAACTGCTGCTGCCTGTGCCAAACCTATGATAAAGGCATCGCGCAGACTCAGTTTTTCCTTTGGCTGCGGCTTGTAATAATGTGTGATGGTGAGCAGCGTTGCCGTGACAAGCAGCATGATGCCCA
Organism: Prevotella sp.; assembly: GCA_030539375.1. Taxonomy (GTDB): domain Bacteria; phylum Bacteroidota; class Bacteroidia; order Bacteroidales; family Bacteroidaceae; genus Prevotella. The sequence continues at coordinate 10,389 of JAUNSB010000013.1, read as the reverse complement.
CAATCAAAAGTCCAGAACCAAACACTGCCTCTATATCATCCTTGAAGAACACTCCGACAATGCCCACAGGTATCATCGACACGATGATGTTGAGCATATATCGTGTCTCTTCGTTCATCTCAAACTTAAAAACGCCTTTCAATATCCATTCTATCTCGCTCCACAGCACCACAAACGTACTGAGCACCGTGGCAACATGCACCAAAACGATGAAACCAAGATTTTGCTCACCGTCCTCAATACCAAACAGATATGAGCCGATGGCAAGGTGACCACTACTGCTCACCGGAAGATACTCTGTGAGACCTTGCAAAATACCAAGGCATAATGCCTGAAACCAATCCATAGCTAAAAATCAAAAAATCCTGTATTGTTTTACTTATTGCTCTGTTACATCATCACTGCCCTTTTCTTCAGCATTGTCCTTTGGCTTACGCATAACTGCATAAATCATTGACAAGAATCCAAACAGGCACACCACCGGAGCAACCTTAATGCGGCGCACGCTGAAAATATCAGGATTATATGCAGTCTCGGTGCTGGCGCCTCCACTCATGAGGATGAATCCCAGCACAACTATTGCCATGCCAATGGCAAGCAAGATGTAATTGACTTTGTCAAATGCAAAATTTCTCTTATTCATAATCTTTCTTTTATTTTCAAATTTTATAAAGTTCACCTGACTTCATTTTAAGATAGTGGTTCACAGTAAAATACGAGCATACCATAGTGATTATTACCCCGAACAGGAAAACCGCCGCAGCAGTAATCACAAGCACGTCCCATGTAACCACGGCAAGTATCACTGGATCATAGCTGTACCAGGCGTAAACACCGGCTCCAATCACCATGCATGCAAACAGAGAGGCAAACAGCCCCACTGTCAAGGCACTCATCATAAACGGACGGCGGATAAATCCCCACGATGCGCCAACAAGAGTCATGGTGTGGATGAGGAAACGCCTTGAATATATACTCAGCCTGATACTGTTACTTATCAGCGAGAACGACACAAACGTGAGCAGTGCGGCAAGTACAAGCAATAAAGTCATTACCTTGCGGAGATTGTCGTTAACCTTGTCCATAAGGTCCTCCTGATATGCCACATCGCTGACACAGGTGTTTGCCCTCAACTCCTTCTCTATCCATTTCAGCGAGTCGCAGTTGGCATAGTCGGCATGAAGGTTTATCTCAAAAGTAGGAGTGAAGGGATTAAAGCCGAGAAACTCCGACGGGTCGCTGCCCATAGCCTCTGCCTGTTCCTTCTTTGCCTGTTCCTTGCTTACATACGTTATCCTGTGGGTATAAGGCTTCTTTTTCCAAGCATTGTGCATCCTTACAATCTGCCTGTTTGTGGTGCTGTCGCTCAGCATCACCGTTACAGTGAGGTTCTCCTTGACGTATGAAGAAAGATTGCGGGCAGTAAAGGCAAAAAATACCGCCAAACCAAGCAAAACCAGCACCATAGTGGTACTGATACACAATGTCACCACTTGAAGTTTGTGGTGATTTCCTGTAACTTTTTTTGTTTTTCCCATGTCTATTGTGTCTATCACACGAAATTTGTGTGCAAAGTTACGAAAAAAAATGAAGAATGAAGAATGAAGAATAAAGAATAATTGTACACAGACCATGTTTTTAATGAATATTTAATTTTATTATGCCGTTTATGAAGGATTTTCCGTTCTTCATTCTTCATTTTTTTGCTTTCCGTGAAAGATTCTTCATTCTTCATTCTTCATTTTTTTAAGTAACTTTGCATGCAAAAAAGTAAAATGAGCACGATTATATATCCATCGCCGATTTTCGGACCAGTCCACAGTCGCCGTCTCGGCATATCTCTCGGCATAAACCTCATGCCATCCGACGGTAAAATCTGTACTTTCGACTGCATCTACTGCGAATGCGGCTTCAATGCCGCACACCGCCCCGCGCTGCCACGCCCCACAAGGGAGGAAGTGGCACGGGCACTGGAGAAAAAACTTAAGGAAATGTCGCTGTCGGGCGAGCTCCCCGATGTACTTACTTTTGCCGGCAACGGTGAGCCAACTGCACATCCACATTTTGCAGAAATAATAGATGACACAATCGCACTGAGAAACAAATATTGCCCTCGTGCCAAGGTGAGCGTGCTGAGTAACGCCACTTTCGCCCACCGCGATGAAGTTCACAATGCGTTGATGAAAATTGACAACAATATTTTGAAGCTCGACACTGTGGACACCTCCTACATAAGTAGGATAGACCGTCCGACACAACCGAGTTACGATGTTCGCAAAATTGTTGACTGTCTGAAGACTTTCAACGGTCATGTGATTGTGCAGACAATGTTTATGAGCGGTACCCTTGCCGACGGTTTTTCTGCCAACAACACCACCGATGATTATGTCATGCCGTGGCTTGAGGCGGTAAAGGAAATACAGCCGTCGGAAGTGATGATATACACTATAGACCGCGAAACTCCAGACAGCCATCTTAAAAAAGCAAGTCATGAAACGCTTGATACAATACGTGACCTTGTTATCTCAGAAGGGATAAAATGCACTGCTTCATACTGAATTATGGCATAAATATTGTTAAATATTTGTCGGATTGGGGGAAAAACTGTATATTTGTAACCGAAAACGAATATATATGTAACCAGAAGCTATTTTCCAAACTACCAAAATGACAAAAACCATCATAAAAATATGGGCTATGGTATGTCTGATATTTTATCAGGCTCAGGCAACACATGCCACATTACAACCACAACCCATCATAGAACATTATGGCATAGAACAGGGATTACCCCACCCTTCGGTGTACGGCGCACTGCGCGACAGCGACGGGATATTGTGGGTATGCACATGGAACGGCATAGCGCTTTACGACGGTTACTCATTCAGAACATTTGTGAGAAATGCTCCCGGTCACGGCGACACCCCACCCCACAAAGTGTCGGAATTCATTGACGACGGACACGGTCACCTGTGGATGCGAAACGTGGACAACGGCTTTTACATGTTCGACAAACGCAGCGCAAGGTTCACCGATATATATCCATATATGAAGCCTCATGCAAAAAATCTTCTTGTACGAAAAATAAAAGATGTGGGCGAAGGAAAGATTCTGTTTCTTACACGCGACAAGAACCTGTTTTTGGCTCACACCGACAGACAGGGCAAACCGATAATACAGAAACTTTACGACTCTGCAAAAGATATAGACAAGGCGACACTCACACTGAAACACAATGTTCACGGCGAAAGTGCTGGCTATCTGTTCTGGATAGGCACCAACATGAGTATTGATGCCGTAAGGCGTGGAGCAAAGAACATGCGACAGACAGTGGCACGCCACAACAATAAAACAAACAAATGGGAAAAAATTATTCCACTTGAAGGCGACTCTATCATGTCAGAGCCCAAAGTATGTGACGCGGGACGACATGGACTGTTTATCCTGTCACGCTCCGGAAGACTTTATCTCTACGACCGCAACAATAAACAACTTGCCAACATGGATAATGAAGGGTTTGCCGAGCTGAAGGCAAAAACCACCACATACCATGACATATTCCGCGACAACGACGGTGACATCTGGCTGTCGAGCGACAAGAACGGCCTGTTCAAGATAACCTTCCCCATCGGTGCGTTCAAAATGAAGTTTCCTCATTTGTTTAGCAACAACAATGATGCAGGAATAAGGGCAATGTTCCGCTCCAGCGACGGTATGCTGCTGGTAGGATGCCGTGGCGAAAGGCTGAAAGTAATCAATCCTGCCACAGGAGAAGTGGTACACACCTTTGATGAGAGCGTCAGGAACATTTATCACATAATGCAGGACCGGAACGGGGCTATATGGATCTCGTCAAAAGGTCAGGGACTGATAAAGGCCACTCCCACCAAAGCCCCAACACAGCGTTACATCTGCGAATATTTCCGTCACGACCCACAAAATCCATACAGCATAAACTGCAATCGCGTGTACCACACCATGCAGGATCACTTGGGGCGTATATGGGTATGCACTTTTGGCGGCGGCATCAACCTGATGGAAAACATTAACGGCACCACCGTGTTCCATCACCGCGCCAGCACCTTCAAGAACTATCCGCACGGCGACCTATATATTAATGTACGCGCGATAGAAGAAGACCGCAATCACGTATTATGGGCTGCCACCACCAACGGACTGATACGCATACAGGGCACAGCGGACAATAATCCCGCATCAATAGTGTTCGAGACCAGCAAGCAAACAGGTGAAGATATATATTCGATTTACCGCGACAACAACGGCAATATATGGCTGGGGATATTAGGCAACGGGCTGAACAAAATTACGGGATATGACAAAGACAGGCACATGGCAATACTGGAGCGTCACGGTGATAGCGACATCTGGCGCAACGAGACAATAAGCAGCATGGCACAAGACAAGCAGGGTTGCCTATGGGTGGGCATGGACAACGGAGTGGCGTCACTTGACACACGTACCGGAGCCGTGCACGACTATGACCGTTATGCCGGATTTCCACCTGTGCACATTGAGGACAACACTGTTGTACTGATGCCTGACGGCAATCTACTGATGGGATGTAAGGAAGGTCTGCTGAGTTTCTCGCCAGAACAACTGAAGCGCAACACAGGAAAAAGCTACAAGACATTTATCATGGGCATGAAGGTGATAAACCAGAACATTACCGACATCCGCCCCTCTATCTACGACGGCAATATATGCTATGCTGACAGCATTGTGCTGAACTACAATCAAAACATGTTCTCCATTGAGTTTGCCACAATGAAATACTCTGGTCACTCACAGCTGTCATACGCTTATATTCTTGAAGGTCATGAGCAGCGCCACCACATATCCGACAACAGCAATGTGGCAGCATACTCCGATGTGCCGCCGGGAACATACACGTTCAAGGTGCGCGCCATTGGCGATGACTATCCAGAGCGCAGGCTCACCATCATTATCCTGCCACCATGGTGGGCAACATGGTGGGCATTCACCATCTATGCCATATTGCTCGCCGCAATAGCCTACGGAGTGTTCCGCCTGGTGACATATATAATAAAAATGCGCAACGAGATTTACATACACAAGCGCATGGAAACAATCAAGAAACAGGTGTTGCGTCAGCACAATGCTGAAAAGGAAAATGAATTTGTGAAGAAAGTCACTAAAATCATTGAGGACAACATCAATGTTGACATCAACGTTGACACCATAGCCGAAGAAATGGGACTGAGCCGCAGTGCATTCTTCAAGCGTCTGAAATCTCTCACGGGCAAGGCACCCGTGGACTTTATGAAAGAAATAAGGTTGACGAGAGCCGCCAACCTTCTTTCCACCACCAATCTTGGTATAAATGAAATTGCATATCAGGTGGGATTCAATGATCCCGGATATTTTGGGAAATGCTTCCGCAAACGGTTCGAGATGACTCCCAAAGAGTACAAGAACAAAGTACAGCCAGAGACAGCCGACTGATTATTTATCGTAAGCGTGCTGCGGATAGTCTATGGTGTAATGCAGTCCGCGGCACTCCTTGCGCTCTATTGCCCAGCGGGTGATGAGATAACCCACATTTATCATGTTGCGGAGCTCACAAATATCTTTTGTAGGCTTTACCCGCTTATACAGTGCCTCTGTCTCTTCATACAGCATATCCAAACGGTCCCAGGCACGCTTCAGGCGCAGGTCGCTGCGCACAATGCCCACATAGTTCGACATTATCTGTGCCACCTCTTTCTTGGATTGTGTTATCAGCACCTTTTCCTCATTGGTCATTGTTCCCTCATCGTTCCACTCAGGCACCTTTTCGTTGAAATCATACTCGTCGATATGTTCCAGCGAATGGCGTGCTGCGGCATCGGCATATACCACAGCCTCGATAAGCGAGTTGCTTGCAAGGCGGTTGCCGCCATGCAGTCCCGTACAGGCACATTCGCCGACGGCATACAGACGGTCAATGCTCGACTGTCCGTTAAGGTCCACCTTTATTCCTCCGCACATATAGTGGGCGGCAGGTCTCACGGGAATATACTCTTTTGTTATGTCAATGCCTATTGACAGGCACTTCTGGTAGATATTCGGGAAATGACGTTTTGTCTCCTCTGCATCCTTATGCGTAACGTCCAGACACACATGGTCGAGACCGTGAATCTTCATTTCCTTATCAATGGCACGCGCCACAATATCGCGCGGTGCCAGCGACAGGCGCTCGTCATATTTCTCCATAAATGTCTCGCCGTTGGGCAGGCGCAGCACTCCGCCGTAGCCTCTCATAGCCTCGGTTATGAGGTATGCCGGATGAGTTTCGGCAGGATTGTGCAGCACTGTGGGGTGGAACTGTACAAACTCCATGTCTGCCACTGTTCCCTTTGCGCGGTAGACCATAGCCTCACCGTCGCCCGTTGCAATCACCGGGTTCGATGTTGTGAGATATATCGCTCCGCAACCGCCGGTACACATCACTGTCACCTTGCTCAGATATGTGTCCACTTTTTCAGTCTCGGGATTCAGAATATATGCTCCATAGCAGTTCTTGTATGGAGTGCGCCGTGTCACCCTTGCTCCCAGATGATGCTGGGTGATAACCTCCACTGCGAAATGATTCTCCTTGATGTCAATGTCCGGGCACGCTCTCACAGCCTCCATCAGTCCGCGCTGTATCTCCGCGCCAGTATCGTCGGCATGGTGCAGAATGCGGAACTCAGAATGTCCGCCCTCGCGGTGAAGGTCGTAGGTACCGTCGTCCTTACGGTCGAAGTTCACGCCCCAGCTCACCAGTTCCTTTATCTGCTCCGGTCCGTTTTTCACCACCAGCTCCACAGCCTTCGGGTCGCTTATATAGTCGCCGGCAATCATCGTGTCCTTTATGTGCTTGTCGAAATTGTCCACAAGCAGATTAGTCACCGAGGCTACACCGCCCTGGGCGCGTGTTGTGTTCGCCTCGTCAAGTGTTGTCTTGCATATCAGGCATATCTTGCCCTTCTTTGCCCTTGCCACTTTCAGGGCATAGCTCATGCCGGCAACTCCGGCACCGATTATCAGAAAGTCGTATTTATAGACCATTTGTTTTTTAATTATGTTGTGCAAAATTATAAAAAATATCATATATAACAGATATTTCTCTCCAACATTTATGTTTTTTTTACTATCGCCTGTGGCAAGCAACTTCTATAATTAATTCGTAAAAGGTGACACGTCACACCCCAATAGCCGCGAAATGCCGATAAACACAGGGATTCTGCGGGGTGTGACCTCATTGCAGAGGTCACACCCCAGGTGCCACCCTACGTCACACCCCAAGCCACTTCCCGATATTCATCGTGCAAAGTCAATTGATTTTTCTGCGCCTTTAAAAGCTAATCACCTTGGTGACGAACCATAATCACCAAGGTGATTAACCCTCGTCACCAAGGTGACGAGGTGCTGTATTTGCGCAAGAGCGTAAATAATGGAATGTATATCAATGATTTTTCAATCAATCTACCAAATTATCTTCCCAAAAATCTGGTGACTGCTCTCCATTTTGCCCTCCATTTTTTATAGTGTTGCTTCCCGTCAATATCAGGCAATCGCCGTCAATCCTGATTACCGTCATCTCAGGCTTTATATATTTCTTCTTTTCCATAACTGTCTTGAATTATTTGATTATTACTTTTCTTGTTTTGTTTCCGCTCCTGATGATGTTCACGCCCTTTTGCAGCCCATTGATGCGGCGACCGCACATATCGTAGTACTCGGCGTTGGCATCGTTGAGCGTGTCGAGGGCATCGCTGATGGCAGTCGCCTCACCGTCCACGGCGATGCTGCGCTGCAGAATACCGTTGGATGTTGCAGGCACGATATAGGCGCGGAAAGGCTTCACCGTCATTGTCTTGTTTGCCTGCGTCACGCTCCACATATTGTCTTTCTTTAAAAACAGGCAGTTGCTGTTGTCGTCCATTGTCAGCTCCACGGTGTTGAAAGCACCCACGAGCCTGTTGCCATTGGCTGTTTGCTCTTTCGGTGTCTGTATCATCTTTACGTCACTTTCCACAAATCTAATTTCAGTTACACTTTCACTATTCCGTTTTATAAACACTGGCGTGCCAGCCTCGATGTTCTCTGTAAGTTCTGTCAGAGTAATCTTGTCGGTCTCAACACTTTTCAACTCATAAAATTTACACTTGTCTGCGTAGTTGCTGATAGTTATTTGGAATGGCAGACAGATCGTGGACCACTTGGTTGCTATTTTACGGTCGTGGAAAACGTTGCTTTTCATCATGAACTCTACCGGAGCTTTGTACCAATTCTTTGACGGGTCATCATCAAGAATTGCAGCGGTTATAGTTTCCCATTCCGAACCGTTCTTTTTCAGTATGATTTCATATGGATAGTCTTTCCCATTCAGCCTCTTTATCACCTTTTGGTCTGTGCTTAATCCCATACAGTTGCTGCAAATATATGAATATAGGTTTTCGGTGCCGGCATCAGGAGTTGCGGCTGTATTTTTATAAGAATGTTTTCCATTCGTATAGTTGCCTTCGCCGTCTTTTACAACAATAGGACAGACACCGCCAGTGGTGTTGGCTTTGAGCACAGGGCTTGCATCAACGCCAATATTCTGCAACCAAGGCAAGGTCTTTTCTGGCGTTGTGTTGTCATCAGTGGCGTTTCCGTTAAGCAGCCAAGCCACAGAACCATTGGTAAATTCATTAGCGTACTTTCCTTCTACACTACCTGCTACGTCAGATATATTTCCTATACCTTTAGTAGGATATTTAGGGTTATTTTCATCTTTGAGATAATAGCAATTCGTTATTGTATTATTGTTACTGTTATTTCCGCATACTCCGCCAACGCTATTCCCTGTTCCGCTGACCGTTCCAGTGTTATAGCAGTTTGTTATTGTATTACTGTTCGTTCCGCACACTCCGCCAACAAAAGCATTATTTACTGTTCCACAGATTGCTCCAGTGTTATAGCAATTTGTTATTGTTCCTTTATAATTATATCCGCACACTCCACCGATCATGGCACCATCTTTTGTTTCACGGGTTGTTCCACTGATTGTCCCACTGCTATAGCAATTTGTTATTGTTCCTTCATTTCTTCCGCATACTCCACCGGCGCATAATACCCCCTCGCCCTTCTTTGGTGAATAAACTGTTACGTTAAAATAGGAATCTTCCACACCGACATTTTGGATGACACCTTCACTGCCAATAGAACCGAAAAGATCTAAGTTAACAGTATTCTCCGATTGTATTTCTTTATTTATATACAGTCCGCTGATGGTGTGTCCCTGTCCGTCGAATGTACCAACGTAGCTATTAGAACCTCCTATTGGAGTCCATTCATAAAAATCAGTATTCTCACTATTAAGATTACCGTCTGCATCAAGTACATTTTCATTGACTGTTATGTCCGCTGTCAATACAGCGCAAATGCTTGTTTGGCTATTATTTACTTCATTCGCAAACCAATAAAGATTTCCCGCACTTGCAATTTGATAGGGATTGCCCTCCGTGCCGTCACCCGATGACGGTTGTTCGAGCGTAACCGTGTTTTGTGCCTGCACTGTTTTTGGCACAAATGCCAACACCATGACTGCGATTATCAGCCATCTGAATCTAAAATTTTTTTGTTTCATATTTTTATAATGTTTAGAAATTAATACTTAACGTTTTTAGGCGTCATTCATTTTCTCACATTATACAAAAAGAATCGTGGAGCCAGTCCGCTTGCTCGTTCCACAGAAGAAGGTCTTAGCATTACCCGATAAGTCGAAACGAGCAACGCCAAAAGCCCCACGGAAGATGAATATATATAATTATCCCTACAAACCGTCCTGTCAGACAAGTCCGACAAAACAGAAAGTAAGGGAATGCATATATACATCCCATAGGGCGTTCGCGCTGCTTTGTTCTTGACTTACCGTTGAATTTGCTAAGTTCTCTTCTGTCAAAACCAAAGCGTTCTGCAAACGCCTTTTTATATAAATTAAGTTGTCAGCCCAATCATTGCCGCCGAGGCAGCCGCTCACGGGAAGACGCTGCAAAAGTAAGGAAAAAATATTATACGGGCAAATAATCTGTAAGTTTTTTTGTTTTGTCCGGCATTATTTTCGCGAAAACCGACAAAAACACATGTTTTGCATGAAGCAAACAGAACATTTTGGGTGGGACGTGGGGTGCCACATAGGGTGTGACATCCACAATGAGGTCACACCCCGCGGAACACCAGTGTTTATCGGCGTTTCAAGGGGATTGGGGTGCCACGTGTGACGTAAAAACGAAAAAGGATATTTCATTGTTGAAATATCCTTTTCCTCGGGGTGGCTGGTGGGGCTCGAACCCACGACATTCAGAACCACAATCTGACGCTCTAACCAACTGAACTACA
>JAUNSB010000120.1:0-12397 GCA_030539375.1 Prevotella sp. | reverse complement strand
GGGAAAAGGAGAAAAAACGAAAAGGGTGCGCCATAGACTTATGACACACCCTCGTCAAAATATTACTTCGTGGACATGGGGCTGCGCAACGCACTGCTTGGCATGCAGCAGATGGAAGAGTCACACATAATGGAAAACATCATCTACAATGAGCTGCGCCGCAGAGGATATAAAGTGGATGTCGGCATGACGGAACAGAGATACAGGGACAACGACGGCTCATGGCAGCGCAAGCAGCTGGAGGTGGACTTTGTGGTAAATGCCGGCAACGACAGATACTACATACAGTCGGCGCTTGCCATGCCCGATGAGGAAAAGAGGCGACAGGAATCGGCATCACTCCTAAGAATTAAAGACTCGTTTAAGAAAATCATCGTGGTGAAAGACGATATCACGCCATGGACCGACAACAACGGCATTACCACAATAGGACTTTTTGATTTCCTGCTTGAAAATGGACTCAGGCTTGTTTAGTATAGGTTTTGCAAGGAAAAGACAAGATAAACCAAAGATATAAATAAACAAAACTTGACCGTCCGGCGTACGCCGGACGGTCAAGTAAGTTATGTTAATCAGCCATAGAAGTTAACTTCTCGCACCGTCCAGCGTCCGCTGGACGGTAAACAATGCTTATTTTGTTATCACTTTCATTATACTTCCATCGTCGATTTCCATTGTTCAATTATCTAAAATACCTTATTTTACAAGCTGCAGACCAGCCTCGAACTTCTGAGTATTATCCATGATTCCGGGAATCTGTCCGAGAATGCCCTTCAGCATTGCAACAGTAGTCAAATCTTCCTCATCCATACCGTCGGTAGGCAGCTTTGAGGCGAAGTCGCTCAGTCCTTTCAGCAAAGGAGCAATATAGTCCTTGTCAACATAGAAGAACGCACCTGTTCCGTCAGCATTCCAGCGGATATGTACAGGAATACCGTCCTTAAACATTCCGAGAGCTGCAGAAAGCGCAGTCTTGTCCTCGGCATCATCCTCAGTGCTCAAAATCTTTTCAGAATCGAGATACACCATGATTAGTTTCTCATACTTCATTGCCATTTTGGTAGTAGCAGGTGCCCAATGAGCATAGCCCTCAGCCTTCTTCCATGACGGAGTCCATGTTTCGCTATCCAGATCGTCCGCCTCGCTATACATGGCAGTGATGTCACCATTTGCCTCAAATGTCACACTCTGCAACAACTTTGGCAAATAGCCGTTTGCCAGATTCTCGGCGAGCGGAGCAAGTTGGGTATTTATGTCAAGTGGCATATCCCATCCTTCACCCAACGAAATATTGAGTATGGTACCTTCTGCACACTGCCAGTCCAAAACCACAGGACCACCAACAACAACTTGACCACCCCAACCATCATCTTCTGTTTCCACTGGTGCCAAGTTCCATGTGCCCAAGATTTCAGGCATGACTTCGCCCGGAGTCAGCTCTGGTGCTGGTTCATCATCGTCACTGCTACAAGCGGTGAACATTGCCATTGAGCAAATTACCGCAAAAAGATAAAAATACTTTTTCATTTTTCTGTTGTTTTTATAAATATTACTTCAGTTGATATATCACTCCAATAGTACCATAAATGGGATACATGCTCTGCTCTATGACCGTGAAATCTTTTTTAAACACCTCACTAAGTCCCCATGTGAGCCCCACCGATGCCCCCCAGCGCTTAGTTACATACCAGTCGGCACCCACAGCAATGCCAAACTGCCAATTGCGCATGTCGTCAGAAAAGTCATACTCGCCGCGCTCACCCTCGTTGTGTCCCAATTCTACTTTCTGTCCTGTGGGGTCACCCTGCGGATGCCCTTCCTCCTGGCGGCGCAGATAGCCGTCGTATGCCCATCCCTCAAACTTCTTCGATGTGACGTACGAGAAATACGGTCCAAGTTTAACCCTCACCCTATCGTTCAGGTCGTATGTTGCCTGCAAGGGAATGGTGGCAAGGCTCTGGTCAACTTTCGTAACGACATTTCCTGTGAAGACACCCTCCAGCTGCTCACCTCCACGAACCATCTTCATGTGATAGCCCTTTACTCCGGCATCCACATCCATTCCTTTATTCTCAAAATGCAGTCCAAACATCATTCCCCATTTATCGTTAAAGGGATGAAAGGCGTCAAAGCCAAGCGTGAAGTTCGGGCAAAGATTATAACTGTGCATAGTACGGATTGAGGCAGGCATGCCTATCGGAGCAGTGCCTCCAAGATTGTATCCTATTCGTGCGTAGTAGCTGTAATTGCGCAGCAGACTGTTGTTATCGCCACACCATGCCTTCTGTGCAATCAAGGCCACGAGCATTATAGATAATATATATTTTTTCATTGCCATGTTCCTTTCTTTAGTATGTTTCATTCACATGTCACAGTCAGTTTGTCAACCCACAGTGTACTGCCCACAGCTCCCATAAACGAAGCTCCGTTATTGCTCGACGAGCACACCACTGCAAAACTATATCCACCAGTCTTGAGTTTTGCGGCATCCACATCTTTGCGATAAACAAAATTCACCGAGAACGCCGTCCATTCACGGGTGGTGGATATATCAGCCACCTGTGCCAGCGCCACAATCTGGCTGCTGGTTTGCACATTGTCACCATAGAGCACCACAGGATTTCCGTCACTGTCATGATTATCATAAAGCACGGCATAAATTGTGCCTTTGTCAACCATGTCAAGCACGTTCATATCCTTGTCCGTAAAATTTTCTCCCGACTCATATTTATAATATCCGCTAAAAGTTATCGGCTTCGACTCAAAACCAAAAGGCAGTCCGAACTTCGTTGCCTTCATTGCATCCTGCAAGGCACTTTGCGCATCAAACCTGCCAATAAACAGGTTACCTGCAGCTATAGGTTTCTTTACCATGTCGGCAAGCTTGCTTGTGCGCCTTGTCACCAGCTTCACTCCCTTACCCTCATAACTGTTCTCATCGGGCACTGTGGGATATTCGTCGGGCTTTGCCGAACCGTTGCTGATGCCAAATCCAGGATTACCCGTTGCCCAGATACGTGCTTCCGAAGTAACACCGCTACCAGTGGTCCATTGCTCGTACCACGAATAGAATTTGTTACTGCCCTTGCTGTAATTATCAAAATCAAGATGGAGCTCTTTTCCTATACTCAGCAATGCGCTCACCGCCACAGTATATACGCGGCTCCATTTCTTGTCCTCGGATGTCACCGTGTAGACCACAGGACCATTAGAGAAATCCTGCACCGAACCATTTTCAGGTATAATTGTAGCTCCTTCTGTCAGATGAAACTGCGGTGCAAGAGCAGTAATATCTGCTCCTGCCTGCATTGTAAAGATAATGCTGGTCTGATCCGACTGCACCGTAATAAGCGTATCGGATAAATTGTTGAACAACATATTGGGATTGTCTGCGTGTATCCACGCCTTCTCTATGTCGCACTCGGCATTCAGCGGCTCATCTTTGAAACATGAAATAAGCCCCATACACACCATTGCCGTGACAAATATCTTTCCTATTTGGTTCATATTTTTCCCTTAATTCCTTTTCTTTAAATCTTCAAAACCGCAATTCTATACCCGCAAAATTATATATAAATAATAGGTATAAGAGGTTATAGCTGTAATTATTTTGCGTGCAAAAGTACAAAAAAAATCTATAAGCACACATTTAATCACAAAACTTTTAACTTTCGTGTGAGTTTTAACGATATTTTGCAAGAATAGCAAAATAGAAATTGCAAAATATCTCAAATAAGCTCTTTCACAAGCGGCAACACCACTTTTTTGAGCACATTATCGTTGAGCTGATGCTCACCGTCAAACAAAATGAAATGTTCCTTGCCATAATGCTCAACGAATTCGTCCTGATAATTTACGAACTTATCGTTCTTGCCAAACAGACCGTAAACCAGCTCACGCTCCATATCGTCGATATTGCTGAACAGCATTTCCTCTACCTTGGCAAACTCGGCAATGGTGTTACGGTCAATCTTGAACTCAGTGGCTCCGTCGGCACGCTTGTTCAGAAACTTGTGCTTGCCCAGCATTCCCTTAAACATAAGAGTGCGCGACATGTGGAACGACGGATTTACGAGAATGCGCGGAAAGCCGTGGAGCATCTCGGTGTACATGGCTCCCATTGATGTGCCTATTATGAGCACAGGCTGCTCCCGCTCCGCAGTACGGCGAAGCAGGTCGACAGCCTCCAAAGGTGAGACCGGCACATCGGGTGCCACCACCCTTACGCCAGTCTCATAGAGGATATTGCGCAGCATCACCACCGTGCCCGAACAGCCCGATGACTGAAAGCCATGCACATACATTATCTTTTTTTCCATCTTCATTCTTCACTCTTCATTCTTCACTCTTCATTTACTTCACCAGCACCACAAGATACTTGCTTGTGCTCCAAAACTGCTGCGGATTTGTGACGCGCAGCACATACTGGCGGTTGGCATCCTGAGTCAGCGTGTAACTGCTTGCCGGGTGCGATGTGAGTATCTTCGCCGAGCGCGAATACAGCTTTATCTCCTTGTCGATGCGGATGTCAATCTTAGTGAAATAATCCTTGTTGAAGTTGGCGCGCAGCACATCGCCGTCGCGCAGAATGTTCTGCTCCTTCAGCTCACGCTTGGTGCCAAACACATACCATGCCGTGTGCAGTTGCTTGTCCTGAGTGTTGATGGTCTGCTGCTTCTGCGTGGTTTCCTCCACCAGTGAGCTTACATTTTTATTCAGTCCCTCAATACGCTCTGCCTGCTCGGCAATGTGTATATCCTTCTGTTCCAGTTCCGCACGCAGCTGCTGCAACATTTTTTCCTTTTCCTCCAACTGTGTGGTGAGATTCTCGATGGTGCGGCGCAACTGGTCGCCCTTGAACGAGCTTTCGCGCAACTGCTGCTGAAGTTTTTTCACCAGTTCACGGTTTTGCGCCATTGTTGACTGTATAAACTCCATGTTCTCACGGATGCGCAACTTCTGGTTGCTGCCCTCGCCCTGACGCGCCACACTGACACGTTTCTCGGCAGCGTTAATCTCACGCAGTCCGTCCTCTATGTCATTGATGGTTGCCATCATGTCGTTTATCTCATTCTCTTTCTGCTCAATTATTCTGCTCAGCGAGTCACGCTGTGCCACGGGAACAGTATCCAGCGCATTTTTCTTTTCCTGACAGGCACTGAACATAATCGCCAGTCCAACTGCTGCAATAAATACAATTTTCTTCATAATCTTGTCGTTTTAAATTGTTTTTTCTTTCTTTTCCTTACTGTTGTTGCCTTCCACCACTATGACAATCTCGCCACGTGGCTCGGTCTCCTTGAAATGGGCAATCACATCATCAATGGTGCCGCGCACACTTTCCTCGTGCACCTTTGATATCTCACGGCATACGCTCACCTTTCTGTCGGCTCCAAACACCTCGGCAAACTGCTGCAGGGTCTTCACCACCCTGTAGGGCGACTCATAGAATATCATGGTGCGCTGCTCTCCTGCAAGCTGCTGCAGCCGCGTCTGCCTGCCCTTTTTCTGCGGCAGGAATCCCTCAAAGCAGAAACGGTCACACGGAAGTCCGCTCGACACCAGTGCCGGCACAAAAGCCGTAGCTCCAGGGAGCGTCTGCACCTCGATGCCTTCCTTCACCGCCTCACGCACAAGATAGAATCCCGGGTCGCTGATGGCAGGAGTGCCGGCATCACTTATCAGTGCCACAGTCTGTCCGCCCTTTAGCCGCTGCACAATGCCCGCCGAGGTTCCGTGCTCGTTGAACTTGTGGTGCGACATGAGGTGGTTCTGTATGTCAAAATGCTTCAGCAGAATGCCCGACGTGCGGGTGTCTTCTGCCAGTACCAAGTCAGCTTCCTTCAGGATGCGGACTGCACGCATTGTCATGTCCTCCATATTTCCCACAGGGGTGGGGACTATATATAATGTACCCATATCGACCGCAAATGTAGTTATAAAATCTTTAACCTCAAAAAAAACAGTCAAAAGTTTGTGTTTTTTTAAAACATTTTTGTACTTTTGCAGCCATTATGACAGAGAAATCTATTGGCGAGGCACGCCAGCCGGGAAGAATAGAGGTGGTGTGCGGCTCGATGTTTTCGGGCAAAACAGAAGAATTGATACGGAGAATGAGGCGGGCTGAGTTCGCCCGTCAGAAGGTGGAGATATTCAAGCCGGCAATTGACACGCGCTACTCCGACGAGGATGTGGTAAGCCACGACAAACATGCCATTCACTCCACTCCCGTAGGGTCGTCGGCACAGATACTGCTGATGGCAGACGACATTGATGTAGTAGGCATTGACGAGGCACAGTTTTTCGACGACGGCATAGTGGATGTATGCAACCAGCTTGCATACAACGGTGTGAGGGTAATTGTTGCCGGACTTGACATGGACTTCAAGGGAGTGCCCTTCGGACCTATGCCTGCCCTGTGTGCCATTGCCGACGACGTGACCAAGGTGCACGCCATCTGCGTGCGCTGCGGCAAACTGGCATACGTGAGCCACCGCATTGTGGCAGGCGACCGTCAGGTGATGCTTGGCGAGACTGGTGAATATGAGCCGCTCTGCCGCGAGTGCTACAGGAAACTGCAAAACAATAAACAATAAGTAATAAATAAAAAGTTTATATGCTATGATTGAAAAGACCATCACCTTCGACCGCTTTGTGCGCTGGCTGCTCGGCGCGCTGCTTGTGGCTATCATCCTTGCCACAATGAATTATCTCAGCTCGGTGCTGCTGCCGTTTTTCGTGGGATGGCTGCTTGCATACCTGCTCTACCCCATCGTGAAATTCTTTCAGTACCGCCTGCACCTCAAGTCGAGGGCACTGTCAATCATACTTGCATTCATCACCGTGGTGGCGGCAATCAGCGGTGTGCTCTACATCATTGTGCCGCAGATGATCGACCAGTTTGACAAACTGGGACAGCTGCTCACGGCATACGTTCATAAGACAGCCCACATAACCTCAATACCCAACGCCATTGAGGACTGGGTGGCTCAAAACAGCTACGAGATAGAGAAAGTGGTGCGCAGCAAGGACTTCAGCACAGCAGTACAGAAGACCATGCCCCACGTGTTTTCGATGCTCAGCAAGACCACACACATTGTTATAAGTGTGATAGCATCGCTCATCACGCTCATCTACACATTCTTTATATTGCTCGACTATGAATATCTCACCGAGGGTGTGATAAAGATTTTCCCAAAGAAGAACCGCCCCTTTGTGCGCTCGCTTGCAGCCGACATGGCAACACAGCTCAACAGCTATGTACGCGGTCAGGGACTGGTGGCGCTCTGCATCGGAATACTCTTCTGCATAGGCTTCACCATAATCGGCTTTCCCATGGCTATCGGCATGGGAATAATGATTGGCGTCATGAGCCTCATCCCCTACGTACATTCGCTCGCGCTCATTCCCATTCTGTTTCTGTCGCTGCTCAAATCGGTGGACACTGGACAGAACTTCTGGATAATCCTTGCCTCGGCTCTCGGAGTGTTCCTCATAGTGCAGCTCATCACCGACATGGTGCTCACGCCCAAAATCATGGGAAAGGCAATGGGACTCAATCCTGCCGTACTGCTCCTGTCGCTTTCGGTATGGGGCGCGCTACTGGGATTCTTAGGACTGATAATAGCCCTGCCGCTCACCACCATCATCCTCATCTACTATCAGCGTTATGTGACAAAAGAGCATGAACCAACACTTGAAGATACGGCAAAAAAGCCCGAAAACTGACAAAAACAGGCAAAAAGTCAAAAAAAACACGATTTTATTTGGTTATTTCAAAAAAACATCGTACCTTTGCACTCGCTTTGAAAAAAGACTTCGGATGATCCGCTAGCTCAGCTGGTAGAGCACAACACTTTTAATGTTGGGGTCTTGGGTTCGAGCCCCAAGCGGATCACCACAGGAACAAGGACTTCCGAAGAAGTCCTTGTTTCTATATTTATGTAGAAGAATTACCAAATATCAAAATCTAAAGTGTTTTAAACTCATCGAACTCACGTTAAGTATAAAGTAAAGAATGACAATAAATAAAGAGGAGGATGTGCCTATTTTGACACATCCTCCTCTTTATGATAATATGGCATTCAGCCCTAACGCCTGCCGAAATAATCAACGTTTAATCACCATTTTTTGTTCACATTTCTTATACCATTCTATGTCATTGGAATTGGCATTCCAGTTGAGGAAATCAGGATAAGCCCATTCTATACGATCACGCTCTGTAGGCCACAGCCAGTCGCCAGGCACAGTAATCATCTGAGGAGCTTCGCCAGAATCTGGAGCTTTTATTAATGCACTTGTTGCCGTTTTTTCATCTGTAGTGACAACAATCTTTATTTTATCGGCAACGTTGTTTATCGCCCATGCATCACCAATGTTGTTCCACGCATCTTTGTCGGTTATGGTCTCTAAGGTTATCCAGTCAGAGAACCTGCCAAGCTGCTCGGTGTTAATCATAGTGCCAACTCGTCCACCAAGCAAATTATGAGACTCACCTATCTCCTTGTTATCATAATAAATGTTTGCCTCATATATACCGCCTGCAGCAAGACATCTCACCTCCAGCGTTGCCTGCTTGAATGTTTCACCGGTCTTAGTGCTGCCCTCAAATGTCTCCTCCGACTCAATTTTTGTTCTCACCTCAAGCACAATATCGTTGAAGTCATAGTCATCGGTGCTACCCAAGTCCTCGCAGGCGAGAATCCAAGAAGTATATTCTTCTTTTGGCTGGGTGGTGCTTGGAACCTCAGGAACTTTCTGATCTGGAGTAAAGTCACCTTCTACCCAAAACACAACATCATTGAGGTCAGCATCTACATAATAAGCCTTGTCTTCCATTCCCATGAAAATCTTCCCATTATATTTCCATGCTGTTGCCATAACATTGCCACGATTTGTATCCTTATTACCATTACTGTCTTGTTGATAATGCCCAATAAGTTTATTAAGCTCTGGTAAAGAATAATTATACATATCTGTTTTATAACCACCAGAATAAGGAGCTATAAAGAACACTATGTGGTATCCTTGAGGGAATTCATATGAGGCTGGCTGATTATGATCTTCGCCAAAGAAAGCCAGTTTATATTCTGTTCCATAGACCTCTGTCTGAGAGTCTTTACCATTTTGACAAGCTGCAGCTAATCCCATTGGTCCTACAGAATTTTCTATATTACCCCATTTTTCATAGAAAATATTAGAACCTGGAGTTGCATCTTCCATAAGTATATAATGTGGCTGTGCAAGTATCTGGTTATATGACAAATTTCCTTTATAATAAACATAGCCAAAGCGATTTTGTCCATCTGTAGAACCATACATGAAAGGAACTGTAACTTCACTGCCATTCTTCGAAGTCGTTATAGAAAAACCTTGTTCAACCTCTTGGAGATTATAACCAGACAAGTTCTGTTTAACTGTATTATCATATCTTATTTGTTCCTCAAAAAAAGCTCCCGGACCAAACAACTCATATCCCCATGCCAAAGTCCATGGTTCCTGAACAGCCTTCCTTTCAACACCATTAAGCATAGTTACTTTTACATTCGATTTATTCTCAATAAAAGTTACATTGTCTTTTAATTTTGCGTTATCAAAACCATAACTTATTATTGTAAAGTTTGCATCATTAGGGATTTCAGGATTAGTCTTAACTATAGAACCAAACTCATAAGGCCAACGGCCATGATTGGTGTACCATAAATTATTATTATTTCCTGAAGATACAGCTTCTTGTATATCTTCGATAATTTTTATTTCCCATTCTTCTGCCGTTCTAGCCATCCACGCATCATTCCCCACATACATTTTTTGACCATTGTCAAACTCTACCCCTAAAGTTGTCATCTCTCCCTTCGTCACAGGACAATACTCGCCAGCTCTTGTCTTAGCCGCCTTCTTCGCTACAGTTTTTCCTGCATCAACAGTACCGTTAACAATGTCAGCCCATCCGTAAACCACGTTTTTACCATTGTTTTTTGCGATAACAAACACCTGCTCAGTGCCTTTTACTGCATCGAAAGTCACATTACCGGTGCCATTGTCAAGAAATGCTTTAGCCAACAGTTTGGCTGTGGAGTGAACAGGATTCTCGGTATAAATGCTAAGCACACCATCACCTGCTGCAGCAACATTGATTGTCGCCTTCACCGTTGTAGCCATACTCCAGTCCTGATTAGGATCTATGGCGCCAATCTTTTGCTCCCAGTTAACTGCATACTGATCTGCCTTGTTGTTGGGATTGAACATATCGCGTTCACCACATGAGACGAGCAACATACCGCCTGCGGCTATCACCCCAAGAGCGGTGTTCGAAATGATTTTCCTCATATTTTTTAGTTTTTTATCTTTATATTTTTGTTTTTATTTTAGGTTTCCAACCTTGTTCGTTTTCACACCATCAGTAAACAAGCAAATGCTCATGCATCTCCTGTTTTCATCGCCTACACCTTAATTAATAATATATAGGATGAACATAGGTACAATGTTTATTTGGGTGCAAAAGTAATATTTTTTCCAAAAACCAGCAAATTTTTTCTTCATTTTTTCACAACAAAAACGAAAAAAAGTTATAATTGTGCAAAACTCAGCGTCAAAATAGTACAAGATTGCACTATTTTGTCTGTCAAAGGCAGATTCTATAACTTGCCGATTGGCATCAACATCTATACACTCCGCATAGAAACACCGCTAAAGAACTCAGCATGTCATGTTTTGGCGCAAAAAGTAAATATTATTCTTAAAAATTCCTGCATTATTTTTTTGCGAAATAGAAAGGCACGGAAGCAAAAAGTGACGTTTTTTAACTTAACAAATACAAAAACGGATAAACGGCAAAAAAACTTTTCCCGAAACTGTTAACAGTTACCCAATCAGTTGTTAAGGCAAGAAAAGCTTTATACCATAACACATTGACTTGCAAACTCTTGCAATACTTTACAACACTCGCGTATTTGAGAGCAAAATTGAAGTTGGTGAATTCTACGCGATTCTCAGAAGGTCTTTTGTCATAATAATTCAGAAACAACATGCTGATTTTCACATTAAAGCCAATAAATCCATTTCAATCTTTCAGACACCCCACCGGCACAACATACACTCCGTCTTCACGACAATAGGCAAACCGTCCCGTAGCCGTAAGCACCATGAGAAACGATGGCGCCTTCATCCGCTCCGTGTCAATCTTACCTGCCAATGTTTTCAATGTGGCGGCACCCTCATCCACAAGTTTGTCGCCTCCGAGCTTTATCTCGATAAGCCCATACGCGCCATTGCGCAAATGCAGCACGGCATCACACTCTAACCCTGTCTTGTCGCGGTAATGATAAATCTGCCCGTCCAAGACATCGGCAAAAACCCGCAAGTCACGAATACATAGGGTTTCAAACAACAGTCCCATGGTGTGGAGGTCGCCCACAAGGTCGGACGGTCCCAATCCAAGGGCAGCAACAGCCACCGAGGGGTCTACAAAATAACGTGTATCGGAAGTACGTATAGCCGTCTTCGACCGCAAATTGGGATTCCATGCCATGGAATCCTCAATCACAAATATTTTTTTCAACACATCTATATATGACGCAATGGTCTTAGCATCAGCTGAATCTTCGTCAAACGCGCGGATATCCGCAACAATGGTTGCAATGCTTGCCTGCGCTCCCTGATGACGTGAATAGGAACGCATAAGCCGTTTGACTGTCTCAACGCTACGGCGCACTCCATCAACACGCGATATGTCCGACCTTGTGACACCATCGTAATAATACTTTGCCTGATCTAAAGCAAGACGCTTATCAAGCGTTGTGGCATAGGGCCAGCCGCCACGGCAAATAAGAAAAGCCATGTCATCAAGAGTAAGCTGGTTGACACCCAAAATATTATCAGGAGAATGGAAAAGCCTGCCAAGACTCACTTCCCCTGACGAATCGCCCGATTCATAAAGGCTCATAGGGCGCATTGTCAGCCATGCAAAACGCCCGGTACCCGAATGAGTAATCTCATCGGTTTTGGCAGGCACTGCTGACCCCGTGAGCACAAACTGTCCAGGACCGTCCCTATGATCTACCTCAAAACGTATGGCATCCCACAGTTTCGGAGCTATCTGCCATTCATCAATAAGCACGGGCGGTTTACCAGCCAACAAAGCCTGCGGGTTTACATCAGCCATTCTGAGATTCTGCTTCATCTGTGCAGGGTTGTCCATATATAGTACCGTTGAAGCATGCTTGGCTGCTGTTGTTGTCTTACCGCACCACTTCGGACCTTCTATCAGCACTGCACCAATGCCTTCAAGGCACCGCTGAAGCATTCTGTCCGCTATACGCTGTTTATATTCTGCCATTTTCTTTATATTTTTGGCTGCAAAATTAATACTTTTTTTTATTATTTCCAAATTTGGACG